>CAYNRB010000138.1:0-8669 GCA_964399475.1 uncultured Methylomarinum sp. | reverse complement strand
ATATTTTTCTCAAATTACTCCTAGATCACAAAAAAACATGAGTAGCAGCTAAAGCCTTGCACTGAAAGTGCATAGTTTTAAACTAACGATATGAGACAATAAACAAATAAGTAAGATGAGGCTATTTATTTCGAGCTACTTATAAGTTATACGGATCGTATCAATGTCTCATTTGAGTTTAGCCACTGGGTTTTCGCTTTTTCTCGATAAGCTATGATAATTGGACGTGAAAATCCCCAAGCCATATCTACTCCAGGCTTATGAATCTCAGCAGTCTTAAAACCTGCTGCAACAAGTCTTTCCAAAATATCATATCCATAATCTCTAAATACTAAAATTGATTCATGTTCTCGTATCGGATCACTATGATATTCAGGGTTAAGAATATGCTTTAAATCTCCATTTGCTAAAATTTCTGCTCTCTCCACGGTTTTGTTTTTTAAATCAATAGGCACTGTAAAAATAAAAACTCCAAAAGGTTTTAATACGCGATAGATTTCTGAAAAACCTTTTATATCATCTGGAATGTGTTCAAAAACTTCTGTTGAAGTACATAAGGCAAAACTATCATTAGAAAAAGTTAAGCTTTGAACATCTTGACATTGAACACCATCGAAATAATTACCGGACGGTATAGCGGAATAATATTCAGAACAAGTCAGTTTTTTGCATGATTTTTTCAAAAACTTTACTAACGATCCCCGCGCCGATAACTCATAAACACTTACATTATTTAGATCTGGAAATATACTCTGTAATACGGCAATCAAAGATAGAGTGACTGATGAAGCTCTGCAAGAAAGGCAACGAACAGATAATTCATTTACATCTAGCCTGACAAAGGGCCGTGAACCACCACAAAGAGAACAATCGAAAAATGAAATGGAAAATTTACTCCAATCAATCATCTTTATTGCACGAGTTATTAACTGATACATTACTATATGGCTACCTATTAAATTTATAGAGATACTCAGGCTTATATTGCCTATAAAATGTGTTCTATGATGCTGGGGGCTGTTGTCTAGTGCTCCATCAATGTTGAGTTGAGGGATATAGGAATTAGTGCGTAGCCATTCTTAATGAACTTGGTATTGAAAAGTTCAAGGCAGTAGGGAAAAACTTCAAAGATACGTCACAACATCAACGACCATCACTAAATTGGGTCAGATAATTGTGGGGAATCTTTAGTGAGTAGAGTATATTATTCATCAATCTCTAATAACGACTGAACTTTTGATCAAACATGTCTAGATGGAAACCACCTCGCCCTAAATCATCACCTTACATTACTCCCGAGGGCTATCAAATTCTAGAAAATGAATTAAGGGAATTATGGAATAGGCGTAAAGATGTAGTCAAAGCGATTACAGCCGCAGCAGCCGAGGGAGACCGTTCGGAGAATGCCGAATACATATATCGAAAAAAGGAATTAAGAGGCATAGACAGTCGCATTCATTTTTTGCAAAAACGACTTCCTGTACTCATAGTCGTTTCAGAAAAGCCAAGCAAACAAGATGTTATTTTTTTTGGAGCCTGGGTGACTCTAGAGAAAGAAAACGGCAAGGAAGTTTATTATAGGATCGTAGGTTCTGATGAACATGCTCACGAAAAAGACTTTATTAGCCTGGATTCATCATTAGCACAGGCATTATTGAAAAAAACCATTGATGATAAGATTGTCATCATCAATGAGTTTCAAAAGATATGTCTGCTTGTTGTAGATATTCATTATTGAAAAGCAATCAATATCTACTACCTTGACTATTAAATTTTAAGCTTTTTTCTGCTCCGTCTCATAAACTAAAAGAGGCTCTGAGTCACCTAAAATAACGGCTTCATCAACCACCACTTTACTGATACCTTCTGCGGAAGGAATTTCATACATGGTATCCAGTAATACATTTTCAACAATGGTTCTTAAACCTCTTGCTCCCGTTTTTCTGTCCATTGCCTTTCGCGCTATAGCTTTTAAAGAATCTTCTCTAAACTCAAGCGTGGCACCTTCTAATTCGAATAAATGCTGATATTGTTTGATTAAGGCATTCTTAGGTTCTGTTAAAATCTGAACTAAAGCTGCTTCATCCAATTCTTCTAATGTTGCTACTACGGGTAGACGACCTACAAATTCAGGTATCAAACCATATTTGATCAAATCCTCAGCCTCTATTTGGGAAAAAAGTTCACCCACATTGGTCATTTCATCTTTGGTTTTGATTTCAGCAGAAAAACCAATTCCGCCTTTTTCAGTTCGATCTTTTATCACACGATCCAAGCCAGCAAAGGCACCACCCACTATGAACAAAATATTTGCAGTATTGACTTGAAGAAACTCTTGCTGTGGATGTTTTCTTCCTCCCTGAGGTGGGATTGATGCTATAGTTCCCTCGATTAATTTTAATAGCGCTTGTTGAACGCCTTCCCCAGATACATCACGAGTAATTGAGGGGTTATCTGATTTACGAGTAATCTTATCAATCTCATCAATATAGACGATGCCAGTTTCTGCCTTTTCTACATCATAATCGCATTTCTGGAGTATTTTCTGGATGATATTTTCAACATCCTCCCCGACATATCCGGCTTCAGTTAAAGTGGTCGCATCGGCAATGGTAAAAGGTACGTCCAATAATCTGGCTAAGGTTTCAGCCAATAAAGTTTTACCCGAACCTGTTGGGCCAATCAGTAAAATATTAGATTTTGATAATTCAATATTGTCTTTATTAGAATTACTACGTAGTCGCTTATAGTGATTATAAACAGCTACAGAGAGCATCTTTTTCGCACTATCCTGACCAATAACATATTGATCCAGTTCGCTTTTTATTTCTTTCGGTTTAGGCAATGCTTCATCCCCAAAACTGGGGTCTTCTTGCAACTCATCTCTGATTATATCGTTGCATAGTTCTACGCATTCATCGCACACATAGACGGAAGGACCTGCGATTAACTTCCTGACTTCATTTTGGCTTTTTCCGCAAAAAGAACAATAAAGAAGTTTTTCTTCGTCTTTGCTACCTTTATCTCTGCTCATAAATCAAGTTCCTAAAACATAGATTTAGTTTATTAAGGAAAGTGCACGAACTAAGTTCGGCAATTGGCGCAGAATTTTTGTTTGTCTTCAAGGTGTAACAGCAGGTGCATAGCAAGCTACGCAACAGTTGCCACAACGCGAGGAAGACGGACAAAAAGATTAGAAAAGCTTTAGCAATTCTTATACTCTAGTGCAAGCCAGTTGTCGAAGTTATTTCGTACACGTTCCTAAGGAGTGGTGTGAGTTAATAATTTCTGAGTAACATTTTCAGAGATTATGAAATCCTCACTTATAAGGATATATCTAATCGGATAAAAATGCCAACATTAGCAATGTTTGAGGCAAGAAAGTATCCGGACTTGAAACTTATTCCTTAACTTCTGTTATATTTTCTCTACTGACCAATACTTTATCAATCAAACCGTATTCAACTGCTGCCTCAGCACTTAAAAAATTATCTCGATCTGTATCTCTCTGAATCGTTTCTACATCTTTTCCAGTGTGTTTGGCTAGAATATTGTTCAGTTTATCTCTAATTAATAGAATTTCTCTTGCATGTATATCTATATCTGATGCCTGCCCCTGAAAACCACCTAAAGGTTGATGAATCATCACTCTGGAATGAGGCAAACAATAACGTTTACCTTTAGCGCCTGCGGTTAATAATAAAGATCCCATGCTAGCCGCTTGACCAATACACATGGTACTTACATCAGCTTTAATAAATTGCATAGTGTCATAAATAGCCATGCCGGCAGTGACTGAACCCCCAGGTGAATTAATATATAAATGTATATCTTTATCAGGGTTTTCAGATTCAAGAAACAGTAATTGAGCGACCACAAGGTTGGCCATATGATCTTCAACCTGACCCACCAAAAAAATCACCCTTTCTTTTAATAATCTTGAATAAATATCAAATGAACGCTCACCTCTGGCTGTTTGTTCAATAACCATAGGCACCAAAACAGCTGAAGAATTTTGGCTGTTCATTGAATCTAAATCATTCGAATGCATCATATCCTATCCTTCTCCTGAATTTGGATTGCTATCCATAACATCACTAAAATTTATAATCTCATCAGTAACCTGTGCTTGACTAACCACCCAGTCTACGGCTTGTTCTTCTAAAACCATTTGTTTGACTTGATTCAAATTATTTTCATCAGATGCATACATTTCAATAACTTCGTCAGGTTTCTCGTATGTTGCAGCTAAACTAACGATAGCGGATCGAACTTTTTCAGCATCGACCTTAATCTCGTTCTTTTTGATGATTGCACCCAATATCAATCCTAGTTTAACGCTACGTTTAGCTCTATCTTCAAACAGATCTCTAGGCAAATCAACATCTTTCATGTTTTGTTTTTTTGCACTTTCTTTATAAGGTTTCTGAATATTTTCAATTTCCTGATCAACTAGTGCGTTAGGCACTGTAACCGACATTTTTTCAAATATTGCATCCATGACAGAATTTTTTAATCTGGCTTTTAAACCTTGAGCCAGTTGCCCTTCCATATTACTTTTAATGGCAGCATAAAAAGAATCTAAATTACCGTTTTCTATCCCAAATGTTTTAACAAATTCTTCATCAATTTCAGGCAAAATCGCTTCTTCAACCTTAATAAGTTCAGCTTCAAACGTGCCTGTTTTTCCAGCAAGATTTTTATTTTTATATTCATCTGGGAAAGTCGCTTCGAATGATTTAGTTTCACCTGCCTCAAGGCCAATCAACTCATCTTCGAATTTTGAAATCATTTGTTTCGCGCCAATCTCTAACTGAAAGTCTTCTACCGTCCCATCCGTAAAATTCTCACCCTCACAAACACCAGAAAAATTAATAGTGACTCGATCCCCTTCCTGAGAAGAACGATCAATTTTTTTCCAAGTTTTATTTTGTTGTCTTAGCTTTTCCAACATTGCATCTTGATCAGCTGGTTCAACAGTTGCTAATGGCCTTTTAATTTCTAGAGTAGATATGTCATCAAGAGAGATTTCTGGATAGACTTCAAATTCTGCAATATACTCAAATCCTGTAGCTTGTTTAGTTTGCTGAATATGAGGATAACCGACTGGATTTAAATCCTGATCTTGCAAGGCTTCAGTATAAGTTTTTTGAATCAAATCGCCTGCGATTTCGTTTCTAACTTTGTCTGAGTACATCTTTTTGACAACACCTACAGGCACTTTGCCAGGACGAAAACCATCAATTTTAATTTCACGTGCTAAAGACTTAAAACGGGCTTGCATTTTTTCCTGAAACATTTCTTCAGGCAGACTAACAGTCATTTTACGGCTTAATTCCGATGTCTTTTCGACAGAAACTTGCATTACTTTACCTCAAACAAAAAAATTTATTATTTAAAAACCGAAGAACGGCAACCCATAATTAGAACAGCACCTCACCAACAGGTAGCCTTTATGAAGACCATGATATATTTTGATTGCTGGGTATAGAAATGGTAGAAGAGGATACTAACGGTGAATATCGTTAATTAATAGCTGTCTAAGTGGTGCGAGCGGAGAGACTTGAACTCTCACATCATAAGATACTGGAACCTAAATCCAGCGCGTCTGCCAATTCCGCCACGCTCGCTTAAAACAGTCCGTTATTCTAACTAATAAAACATTTAAATACAAGTCACTTTGCACGATGAATGTGATGAAACATTATTGAGAGTGCTTAAATCCGCTCAAAAGCATTAAAACATCATTTATTTTCACATTTCATTATAGTTCTTCCTATTGGTTTCAAACTATTAATAAACTATTTTTTATGAAATATTCTTGCAACCAGAATACCTGCAATAAAACCAAACAAATGACTTTCCCAGGAAATGTGGGCTTTTCCAGGGAAAATTCCAAAAATCATTCCACTGTAAAAAAATATTAAAAGCAATGAAACCAATATGTACTTTAATTTTCGAGAATACCAGCCTGATAGTAACATGTATCCCCAAAGACTAAATATCAGCCCTGATGCACCAATATGATTGGCTTCTCTTCCTAATGTCCAAGTTAATACACCACCAATCAAAACCATCAATATAACTTTGGAAAACATTTTTTTACCTTCGAGCAAAGCAAGAACGATGGCAAAAATAGTAAAACTAATTGAGTTTCCTAGTAAATGCGGAAAAGAACCATGCAAAAAAGGTGAAAATAAAATGCCTGTTAAGCCAAATACAGTTCTAGGTATAATTCCAAATTGCTGTAATGGCAATATGAATGAGGCAAAATATATCCCCCACATTAAGATAAGAAAGAAAAATATAATTTGGATTGACTGTTTCAATATTGTACACCTTGGTTTTTCAGCAAAAAATAAGAAAGTTAAGTATCCACTATAAATCACAGGGAATTTGAAAAGTTGAAGGTAGGGAGGGCAGTTTTTTTGCCCATCAATAATTGGAGTACGCTAAGGTGGGCAAAAAAGGACTGCCCACCCTACAAAAACCCTATCAATTTTACCCTGTAACATATAGCAAATATGAAGTTAATTCCCGTTGTTTAATGATTCTTCAGCTAATTTTGTGACCGTATTTATAGTTTTCAAAGCAAAATCAATATCCAGGCTTTCAATATTATCGCGACCCTTAAGACAATGATAATTTTGATTGCGAAAATTGGCAGTATCTGTAATCATCATCGCAGGATACCCAGCATCCCAAAAAGCTGCATGATCTGAACGCCTTAAATCATGTAGAGAAGGCGAGCTTTTTAGGCTAGAACTAACCTCAACCTGAATCAAGGGAAGATTTTGTTTTTGTGCATAATCAACGACATTTAAAAGCTCTTTACTGGCATTATCATCATATACCAAAGAAATAAAATCACCTCGGTTTTGATTTTTTTGGATAAACTCAACTTGCAGAGGATATAAATAGTCAAATCCTAGCGGAGTTTGCTGAGAATTTTTTAGATTATTGGTATAGCCGATCATTTCATAAACATAGCTCATTTTAATAATGCTAAGATAGTTTTTCTCTCGAGCAACATAAGCTGTAGAACCAACCATCCCTCTCTCTTCCTCATCCCAACAGGCAATAACCAGGGTACGATCGTGAATTCCAGATGCTAAAATTCTAGCCGTTTCAAATACACCTGCAACACCGCTTGCATTATCATCTGCGCCATTACATTGCGGTACTGAATCATAATGAGCAGAAACAATAATTTTTTCATTAGCGGTATTCCCACCATCACGAATACCAATTACATTGATGCCGCTACCATAATCATGCAGTTCCACTTGAAAACCAAGTTGTTTAAACCTTATAGCACAGAGATTTTGTATGATTTTATGATGTTTCGATCCTGAATCCCTAGGAAATTTAGCGATAAATTCCAGATCATCTATATAGCGTTGTTTTTGATTCTCTGGGCGAGAGATTTTAAAAACATCGTGCACATTTTCAATGGACTGACAACCGATACTGATCTTTGAAAAAATAACAACAGCTAAAAACTGCTTAGTTAAATGTATCATCATTTTTATTTTCTATTTTAGAAACTGACTATTTGTTATTCTGACCTTATAATAATCAAAACCTAAATAACAGTTCATGCTGAATATAAAATTAAGTAAAATTATTAAATCTCTTTTGGCACTTTTATTAATCAACTTGCAGGCTTGTACACCGATGATACATCCAGCTCCAGCTCCAACTTCACTATCATCAGGCCAACTTTTAAATGATTTTTTTGTCACTGCTGATGGTACTCGTCTCCCCTTAAAAAAATGGCAACCACATCAACAAAAAGTAAGTAACATCATCATAGCGTTACATGGATTTAATGATTACAGTAACTTTTTTCGACAACCTGGAAGTTACTTTAGCCAGCATAATACACTTTCTTATGCTTATGACCAAAGAGGCTTTGGAAGAACGCCAAACCGAGGCTCATGGGCAGGTGTAGATACACTTATTAACGATTTAGAATGCTTCACAAACCTCATACGAACCCATCACCCTGATACCCCTATTTATTTATTAGGCGAAAGCATGGGGGGCGCAGTGGTAATCTCGACCCTAGCGAAATCAAACCAATTACCTATTCAAGGCGTGATTCTAGTAGCTCCCGCAGTTTGGGGGAGGCAAACCATGCCATGGTATCAAAATGTTTTGTTATGGACATTGTCTCATACTGTTCCCTGGATGACTTTATCTGGGAATAATTTGAAAATAACGCCTTCAGATAATATAGAAATGTTGAAAGCTTTGGGACTTGATCCACTGGTCATAAAAAAAACCAAGGTTGAAAGCATCCATGGACTGGTTAATTTGATGGATCAAGCATTAGCCAGTGCAAACCAATATTCTGCTAAAACTCTGCTTCTTTATGGAGAAAAAGATGAAATCATTCCTAAAAAACCCACCTATCAATTTCTACATAACCTAAATCCTATTGAAGAATCGCATCAAGTTATTGCCTTTTATGAAAATGGCTACCATATGCTTTTACGCGACCTTCAAGCCTCTATTTTATGGGATGATATTACCGCCTGGATGAATTCCTTTTCTACCCCTTTACCCTCTGGTGCGGATATTAGAGCCCAACAGTTACTTAACTGAAGTGTCCCAATTATTTTCATCGTGACGTATAAAGAGAAACCATTTAAATTGGGGTTTGA
>CAYNRB010000137.1:0-8675 GCA_964399475.1 uncultured Methylomarinum sp. | reverse complement strand
GTAGTGGTTATAAATAATTGAATATTAAGCTTATATTTAATTATTGGAATTGCAAATTGGCATGATGAAAGACGGATTTATTATTATTTTGCGGATTATTATCGAGTGAATTTCAGTCCTCTACTAATGCAGTTATTCAAACATAGCGGACTGAAGTTCACACTACAATATTTCCAATCGTCAGAACTTTACAAAGTAATTGCAACAGTTTGTTTGGAGTAGATTGGATATCGAATTTATTTTCAACAATAAATCATTTAAAATAAAGTTTTACACTAATAGGTTGTCATTAAATGTACCAGAATAAAGAGCTGTCAGCTGTAGCTCTCTATTGGTTTGTTCTAATAGGGTTCTTTGGACTATTGACGGTAGGATTTTTAAGTCAATTAGATTGGACTATTGTTAGTGCCAGCAGTGAAATTATTTTGACTACCTTGAGTATTTTGGATTACTTTTTAATGGAAGTGATGCTAGTGATGCTAGTTGGTGGTTTGTGCCTTCAAGGCAATATACTATTTCGTTTAATCGCTTACGCAATAGCCTTAATATTTTTTCTAGTCAATGCTTTGCAAGCAGCTTCTTTTTACCAAACTGGAATATTTATAAGCAAATTAGCCACTGAAAATATGAATCATGTGGCGATTCTTTTAAATTTCCAAAATAGCGTATTAGTATTGTCTTTTACTTTGTTTTTTATTGTTTTCGTTTTTTTAGTTGAAAAAAGAACAGCTAAAAAACTATTTCTAAAACCTATAAAACAATGGATATTCTATTCATTTTTTTTGCTTATTTCATTAGCTATCGCTGTACCCAATATTTTGGGGTGGTGGCCTGAAATACTGATAAAACAACGAGATACTTTTTTATCACATCATCAACTTCTACATCATTCACCTATTTGGTCTTTATACGATACTTTGTTTGTTCAGTCAGCGCATATAGACGGACCCATGACTTTGAAGAATTTGGCGATAGCAAAAGAATATGGATTTCATTTTCAACAAGGTGCTGAATATCCATTAATTAAAGACGCGATATATCGTGGTAATACACCTTTTGTTTCCCAAAAAACGCAGCATGCTGGGAACAATTTTATAGAAGACCAACCCAATATTATTGTTTTTTTTACAGAAGGTTATTCAGCTAGAACAATGAATGTTTATGGCTCTGAGTATGCTGAAATCACCCCAAATTTGAATGACTTTGCTAAGCATTCAATGGTGGTTGATAATTACTACAACCATACGGCTGCAACTTATCGGGGGTTGCATGGACAATTGTGTTCTATTTTTCCAAAGTATGGTGGCGTAGGCGGTTGGCATACTAATTATGCCGATTTACCCCAAACAGATTATTTTTGTTTAAGCCATTTATTAAATAATTATGATTATCAAACCATTTTTTTGTTTTCACAATTGCGTGATACGACGTTTATTGATGAAATGATGGGTATTTTAGGGTTTGATCAAGTGTGGGCAGCAGATTCCTTGGCTAAAAATTATTTAAAAGGCCAGAAAATGATGAGATCTAATGCTATTTCTGATCAGCAATTATTTGTGAGTTTGATAGGTTTATTAAAAGATTTAGAAAAACAAAATGTCGAAGATCAACCCAGTAAACGACCTTTTTTTATTAGTCTGTATAATTTTGAAACTCATGCTTGGTTAGATGTATTAGAAGATGGTAAAGCTTACGGTAAGGGCGATAATATTTCATTAAATACAATTCATAACTTAGATGATGCCTTTGGGCGATTTTGGAAATATTATCAGCAATCCTCGCTTGCCGAAAATACAATTATTATATTTACGGCTGATCATTGCCATTATCATGAAAAATCTTATGTTGAAGCAGTAAAAAAACCAGGTTCAAATTATCAAAGTATTTTCGTTGACCAGATTCCTTTAATTATTCATGATCCAACAAGAAAATTACCCAATAATTTTGATGCACGATTTTCCAGTAGTATTGATTTTGCACCCTCGTTAGTACATTTCCTGGGATTAGAAAATCACCAAAATCCATTTATGGGCAGTTCTATTTTCGAGAAAAAAACGCAACGTGAATTTTCTAAAGGCCAAGATAGTGGCATAGCATCACTAGGCAATAAAACCTATATTATTGATCAGGAAAAGATACACGGAGGAGCAAAGCCAACAGGTGTAAAAAAACAAGACTTAATGGGTTTACATGGCTTTATTAAGCATATTCAATGGTTGGAAGCTGAAAATAGAGTGTGGGATGCGAGTTTGAATGAATCAATTAAAAATAAAGTTAAAGGACGAAGTGCTGGTATTCACTAGATGAATATATTTAATTTTAACTTTTTGATGGAAAAATCTGAAAAATTTAGAACGGGTTAAGCAAAATCTTGTCATCATAGGTACAATATTTTTTATCAAAGAGACGTAATATGAATAAACTAGTGGGTACAATTTTAGCTATTATTGTAATATCAGGGTGTGCGATAGATCCTTTTACCGGTGAACAGAAAGTCTCCAATACCGGAATTGGAGCAGGCGTTGGTGTGGTTGCTGGTGCTGCAATTGGTGCCTTAGCCGGAGGTGGAAAAGGGGCTTTGATTGGTGCGGCTGCTGGTGCGGCGGTTGGTTCAGGTGCTGGTTATTATATGGATAGACAAGAGGCTGAACTTCGCGCAAGATTGGATGGGACAGGCGTTCGGGTTCAACGACAAGGTGCGAATCTGAAGTTGATTATGCCGGGTAATATTACATTTTCTACAGGTGCGGCAAATATCAATGGAAACTTTTATCCTATTTTGGATTCGGTAGGCATTATTTTAAAACAATTTAATAATACTAGTATTAATATTACTGGATTTACCGATTCTCAAGGTGGTGACCAGTTCAATCAGGAGTTGTCGGAAAGAAGAGCTCGCAGTGTTGCCAGTTATATTGTAAGAACAGGTGTGGCACATGGGCGTATTCAGGCTAGAGGTTATGGAGAACGTTTTCCTGTTGCATCAAATAATTCAGCTTTGGGGCGTGCACAAAATCGTCGGGTAGAAATTAGTATTCGACCCAGATGAATTTAATGTATCTATGTGGAATAGAATGGGTTGTTAAATTTTAATTTTCCGCAGTGAAAGTCAATCCTCTTAATAAGGTTCCTAGACTTTCGAAAGCCTCGCTCTAATTGCTACTTACTACCAAGCAATGATTTAGATTGTAGGTTGGGTTAGCTTATCAAGCAAAGCGCAATAACGTAACCCAACCCAACCTACGTTCTTAAAGGTATTGTTTAGAAATTATTATTCCTTAATTCATCATAGACCCAATCATTTTAGTAGCGATAAGAAATAAAACGATTGAAAAATAGCGTTTTAATGTTTTTGTGGGTAAATGATTGGCAAGTTTTGCGCCTAGCGGTGCAGTGACAATACTGCAAATTGAGATGCCAAACAAAGCAGGTAAATAAATATAGCCTAAACTCCATTCAGGTAAAGCTATTTTATCCCAGCCTAAAATTGCATAAGTCAATGAACCTGAAACTGCAATGGGTATTCCACAAACACTGGATACGCCAATTGCTTTTTTCATAGGGATTTGACGGTTTACTAAATAAGGTACGGTTAATGTACCTCCTCCAATACCCAGTAGTGAGGATAAAAACCCAATTCCATTGCCTGTTAAATAATCTAGCCATTTATTTCCATTTTCGATCGCTTTTTTCGATGAGATGGCTTGTTTTTTGAAAGCCATACGGATTCCAACAAACAATAAATAGCTGATAAAAATTAATTTTAACAGTTCTGTTTCTATTAAATCTGCAGAAACAGCGCCTATAGCTGCACCGAAAAGAATGCCAGGAGTTAAGTAACGAACTTTATTCCATAAAATATTTCCAAGTTTATGGTGAGAAATTGCTGATGAGATTGAAGTTAAAATAATGGTAGCTAATGATGTTGCAATAGCCATTGTTAGTTGCAGTTCCATAGGAAACTGTTGTGCAGAAAATAACCATAACAAGCTGGGAACTATGATTACTCCCCCACCTAGGCCAAATAACCCCGCTAATAAGCCTGCGGCAGAACCTAAAAGCATATTTAATAAAACAAACTCAAGCATGCAATCCTCCTCTTAGAATTCATATTTAATTGTACTACCTTATGGGGTGCAGAGTATATTGGGATACTTCGTAGGGTCACGTTTGCGGAATATAGCGAGTTGGTATTTGTCGATAGTGGGTGCATTGCGAACTACGCAATTGTTTCAGCAACGCAGTCTATTGGCAGAGCTTCCACTCCTGCTCACGTCCCTTACCTACATCCATGTAGGTAAAAACCGACCGCTAGAATCCGCAACTGTGACCGTGCGAAGTATAGATTAAATTAAGGCAGTAAAGCATCACTTAATACTAACAACTTACATCTTTAATATAATAATATTGAGAGTGTGAATAATTTTTGGTTTATAAATGTAGAGCAAATAATTACAATAGTACTTAATTTAAACATGATCAGGATTTATTTTGACTCAGAAAATAATTCGCATAGCAACACGAAAAAGTCCTTTGGCATTATGGCAAGCGGAGCATGTTGCCGAAAGATTGGAGAAAGCATTTCCAGAAGTTAAAACAGAACTCGTCAAAATGGTGACTAAGGGGGATAAAATTCTGGATGCACCCTTGGCTAAAGTAGGCGGAAAAGGTTTATTTGTCAAAGAGCTGGAGCAAGGGATGCTTGAAGGTTTTGCGGATATTGCCGTACACTCGATGAAAGATGTACCTGTTGAATTTCCTGACGGTCTTTTTTTGGCGGCCATATTAAACCGTGAAGACCCAACGGATGCCTTTGTTTCCAACGATTATAAATCGCTGGATGATTTACCGATTAATGCCAGAATTGGAACCTCCAGTTTACGCAGACAGTGTCAGATAAAAGAAAAATTTCCTAAGGCTGAGATTTTTTCTTTAAGAGGTAATGTCAATACGCGATTGGCTAAATTAGATGCAAATAAATATGATGCAATTATTTTAGCTTCGGCAGGTTTAAAACGATTAGGTTTGGCAGAAAGAATCACCCAAATCCTGGATACCACCATTTGTTTGCCAGCAATAGGGCAAGGTGCAATAGGCATTGAATGCCGTATCGGTGATTCAGAAATAATTGCTCTATTAAAATCCTTGAATGATTCAGCGACTGCTATACGTATCTCTGCAGAACGGGCTATGAATGCACGTTTAAAGGGGGGCTGTCAGGTGCCTATTGCTGGTTTTGCAGAATTAGAAGGTGATCAGTTAAGAATGCGAGGTTTGGTTGGTTCACCTGATGGCTCAGTAATTTACCGAGCTGAAAAACAAGGTTTATGTTCTCAGGCCGAAGCAATAGGTTTGGCTATTGCCGATGATTTGCTGAGCCAGGGTGCGAATAAAATTTTACAAGCATTATTGTTGTGAACAGGTTTCTCAAGGAATGAATATAGTAGTGACTCGTCCTGAAAATCAGGCTGATGCATTGTGTCACCTAATAGAACAACAGGGCTGGAATGCAATTCGCTTTCCCACACTGCAGATAATTGCACTTAAAAATGATAAAATTAAACAACAAATTGAATCAATTTACAAATATGATTGGTTGATTTTTATCAGTGTTAATGCAGTAAATTTTGCTATCAGCGCGAATAATGGCAAAATAGATGATTTTAGAGACATTTCTATTGCTGCAATTGGAAAAGCAACAGCAAAAGCATTGAAATCAGCTGGATTGTCTGTTGATTTGATTCCAGAGACTGAATTTAACAGTGCTGGCTTATTGGCTGCTGGCGAAATGAATTTTGTAGCAGGTAAGACTTGTATGATTGTTCGCGGAAAAGGAGGGCTGGAAACACTAGCAAACGGTCTACGTGAGCGAGGTGCAACAGTTGAGTATATGGAAGTATATAGAAGAGAAAAGCCGAATTGCATTGATAAGTCAGTTATTGACTTACTAAAGAAGAAAAAAATAAATGTTATCACCCTAACCAGTGGTGAGACATTAAAAAATATTTTGGCATTAATCAATAAAGATTTACATGCTGATTTGTTTTTAGTGCCAATCATAGTAGTTAGCAATAGATTGAAACGATTGGCTGAACAATTTGGATTTAAAAACATTGCTGTGAGCAAAGATCCTGGAAATAGAGCAATAATTGAGACTGCGTTAGCTATCCAGAACTCAACAACAAAATAATGGAGAATACAGTGGCTGAAGAAGTGAGTGAAGAACAGGTACCTGTCGAAGAGCAGATTGAAATAAAGCCTGTGACTGATACGCCAAAAAAGTCTAATGGAGGAATTATCTTTGGGTGCATTAATTTGATTCTGATTTTTCTATTAGTGGGTATGGTTTATTATTTGCTTCAAGAGGTTAAAGATAAACAGCTGGCTCAGAGTCAGGAAATTACTAAGGGTGATGCCAGAGAAATTGAAGCAAGTAAGCAACTTAATGTTTATCAGTCTCAGTTGGCAGCGATGCAATCTCAAATCGCAACATTTAATGAAGAGATAACCGGAAAAGACAATCATTTTACCCAGACCTTAGCCGATTTCTCTCAGTTGCATTCAGATAAACTGGAAACTGCACGCATTGATTTAACTGGAGAAATGACGCTAATTAAACGTCAGTTAGGTAAAACCCGAGGAGATTGGTTGATCGCCGATGCTGAATATTTATTAAGTATCGCCAATCAAAGACTCCATTTAGTCGGCGATGTAGAAACGGCTTTGTTAGCGCTGGAAGCAGCAGATCAACGCTTAAGAGAAAGTGGTGATTCAGCCGCTTATAAAGTTCGTGAGCAAATAACTAAAGAAATTGCAGGCCTTAAAACCGTCAGTGTTCCAGACATAGTAGGGTTATACTCCCGTTTGCAATTATTGAAAGAAAATATCAGCGAATTGGCCTTATTACTTCCTTATTCTGGCAAACCTTTAACTGAATCAACACAAGTCCATGCACATGATGAAGAGCAAGGTTCGGAACATGGGCTTTTAAGTCCGGTTCTGAATCTTTTAGAAGGCTATGTGACGGTTAAGCATTCTGATTTGCCGGTAACCGAAATTATTTCAGAAGTTGAAGTAAAGTTTATTAGGCAACAATTGGATGTCAAATTAGAAATGATAAAGATTGCTTTGGTGCAACAGGAAGGCGGCTTGTATCAAGCTAGTATTTTGGATGCACAACAATGGTTAAAAGGTAATTTCACGGTGAATGCCGCGGCCAATAAATTTCAGGCAGAGTTGGATGATTTAAATTCTGTGCAGATTCGCAGTCAGTTTCCTGATGTCAGTAAATCATTGAAAATGTTAAAAAATATAACAAAATTAAGGGTGGAGACGGATAAAGCTCTGTTTGAACCCGTTGAAAAAGAGTCAACTAACCAAGCCATTGTTTCACCTGTTACACCTTAAAAGAGAGCATTGTCATGAAAAATATAATTTATTTTCTAGGTGCTCTTTTTGTAGCGATTTTTGCCGCCTATTTAATTCATAGCTGGCTTTCCCAATATAATGACCCAGGTTATGTGCTGATAGGTTTTGGCCATTGGTCGATGGAAACTTCGGTGGTATTTTTTGCCGTAGCTCAAGTTTTTGTTTTTTTTGTTTCTTATGGGCTTTTCAGATTCTTAGGCGTGTTTATTCGTTTTTGGCCTAAATTAAAGCATAAAAGGAAGAGTATAAACTTTAATCGTTCTCAAGAAGCTTTAATTTCTGGTTTAGTTGATTCTGCCGAAGGTAATTGGGAAAAAGCAGAAAAAAGTTTAATTAAACATGCTTCTAATAGCGGTGCTCCTTTATTACATTATTTAACCGCAGCTAGGGCGGCTCAATCCAGGGGGGCTATTGATAAAAGAGATGAATATCTTAGAAAGGCAACAGAACAATCGGGCGAAACTGATATTGCTGTCGGTTTAACACAGGCTGAGTTGCATTTATCATCCAATCAGTTTGATCAAGCACTGGAAACATTAATTAAATTACATTCTATTGATTCGTCACACGCCAGTATTTTAAAAATGCTACATAAAACCTATGAACGTATTGGTGACTGGGAAGGGTTACGTAAATTAATTCCTGCATTACATGAAAATAAAGTCTTGATCGAGGCGGAAGTCAAATTATTAGAGACTGAAACTTTAAGTAAATTGTTAAAACAAGTTGCTGAAAAAGGTGATGAGGCTGAAATTCAAAAACTTTGGGATAGCTTTCCAGAACACATTCAAACGGCTCAAGGAGTCGCTAATATTTATTATGCCGCAATGATTAACTCAGGTGCTGGCGATAAAATTGAGCAAGATATTGTGGATGCCCTTATAAAAAGCTGGGATGAAACTTTACTGGTGTTATATGCGAATGTTCAGTCTAAGGATTTTATGAGACAAATTCAGATTGCAGAACAATGGCTTTCTGTGCATTCAGGTAGTGCAGTCTTATTAAGAGTATTAGGGAAAATCAGTATCAAATGTAATCAGATTGAAAAAGCTGAACAATATTTGACTAAAAGTGTAGCTATTGAACCTACTGTAGCAGCTCATCAGATGTTGGGTGATTTGCTAATTGAAAAAGGTGATGCCCAAAAAGCCAGTTTAAGTTATAGAAAAGGACTAGAGCTGGCTTCAAGTGAAGTAGTCAATCATGTTGAGATGGTTTCAGATGCTAATTAAATGTAGGTTGGGTTA
>CAYNRB010000136.1:0-8694 GCA_964399475.1 uncultured Methylomarinum sp. | reverse complement strand
ATAAGTAAATACGGGAACGACTTTCAGTCGTTTTAAAACAACCTATGGACTTTCATTCCATAGTGGTTGAGTAGTACTTCAGTGGAGTCAAAAGGCAAGTAAAAATCCGGAAATTATTAAATCTTCACGCCTAAGAAATGGGAATTAAATAATTCGCACATTCCTCAATAAGTACCCAAGTATAATTAATTTAACTAATTTTACGCAGGATTTTTTTTCATATTCAGTGTTGCATAAATAGGCGCATAACGAGCTACACAACTATTTATGCAACGCTGAAGATGGAAAAAAGAACAAGTAAAATGTTAAATTAATTATGCTTGAGAACTTAGTATAGACACTAGGATAACCAATCAAAATCTAGGAAATTCTTTCTGCTTCTGTCGATCACTTGAAACTATTTTCATTAGATTAAATACTCAGTCAATTTTCGTTTAAGGAGTATTCTAGAGCGGCTATAGTCCGCCAGATACACTATTTTAATTCATAGTGGACTGAAGTCCGCTCTACATCAAATAAGAGGAATTACAAATGTCTGATCATGTATACAAAAAAATAGAACTAACTGGCTCTTCAAGCACAGGAATACAAGAAGCTATTGAAAATGCAGTGAGCAAAGCATCTGAATCGATCAAAAATATGCGTTGGTTTGAAGTTATTGAAACTCGAGGGCATATTGATGATGGAAAGGTTCAGCATTGGCAAGTCACTATCAAGATTGGATTTACTATTGAATAACTCAAAAACAACTTTTAACTTTTTTCTTTTCTAGTTACGTTTTATTGTAGAGTGTACTTTTGTCTTCTATACTTAAGTGGTTTCCAACAATAAATAGACCAAACTTTCTTGTCTTTTTGTTCCTGATCAAACCATCTCAATCGTTACGTAGAATAACTATGCGCCTCTTGAGATTGTTTAATCAGAAACAAAAATCCTACGCAATTCTGGCATATTTATTGTTGGAAACCCCCTTAGGAGTGAGTGTTTAATAAGTTCTGGAAGTTATTAAACACTCACTCCTAAGGCAAAAAAGTATTACTTGTGTGGACAGTAGTCCACGCCCCTTACTCTCCCACCTCCAAGACAATTAAAGAGATAACAGTTCAATGTCGACTCATGGTTCCCTATCATATCGTTGGTTTCATAGTCTTAACTTCAAAATATTAGTGATTTTTTTAATATTATTAGTAATAATTATTTTGCCCGTTTCCTTAACTTTCTACCAAAAAGCTGAAAAACATTTAAAACACATGGCTTATGAACAAATTAGCCAGACAGGACAACATGTTATACATCAGTTAGAGTTACGAACCACAACAGCTAAGACCTTAGCTAATATGCTAGTCAATCTTGACAAGACTTTAGCGCCAGATATTGCAAATTACAAATTAGTAGCTAAAAATTTATTAGACTATAAAGGAACTGAACAATACATAGCCGGAGGAGGTATCTGGCCAGAGCCGTACAGTTTTGATAAAAATATCGAAAGACAAAGTTTTTTCTGGGGACGCGATAAAAATGGAATATTAAAGTTTTTCGACAACTATAATTTTGCTGAGGAACCCGGTTATCATCATGAAGAATGGTATGTACCTTCCAAATATTTAGCTGACGATGAGGTATACTGGTCAAAATCATATATTGATCCCTATTCCTTAGAACCCATGGTGACAGTAACATCTCCTATTTTCAAAAAGGGCATATACAGCGGTGCAACCACCATAGATCTTAACTTAAAAGGATTAAGACAGCTACTTGAACAAGTAACTCAACCCTTTGGTGGATATTCATTTGCAATTGATCGTAATGGTACTTTTCTTTCATTTCCAGATGAATTATTAGCTAAGAAAACCGCCGTAGATGATACTGAGTTAACACCTCAACCCTATATGACAATTGATGAGCTGGCAATAAAACAACCAGAATTCAGAATAATTGCCAAAAAACTATCCGAAAACAAAGTGACTCAAGTCAATGTCGCAAAAGATAATGCGCTTATTGATACACAATTTGTTTCCAACATAGAAAAAAACATCAATGATATTGGCAATCAAGAAGCTATAAATATTGCACAGTATTTGTCACAGCTTTCCAATAAAACTGTCAATAATCAACAATTCTTAATAAATAATGATTATTTTTTGCAAGAATCAGTTTTTGTTTCCATCATCACCATGCCAGAAACATACTGGAAAATAATCACCGTTATGCCCCAAAGTACCATCGTAAAAAAAGAAAGTGAAATTATAAATTCTATTTATAGAATAGCCCTGTTAGCATTCTGTGTTTCATTAATTATTATCCTCTATTTAATTCAAAGAACGCTAACTCAGCCAATAAAAAACATAATCTCACAGCTAGAAAATAATAAGCTCAACAAGGATTTAGACTCTTCTTTAATCTCCACACAAAATACCGGCGAACTCAATGTACTTGCCTACTGGTTTAATCAGCGTACAACTAAGCTCTTTCAAACACAGGAAAAGATGCGAGAACTCGCCTATTATGACCCATTGACGGGACTAGCAAATAGACGCTTACTAATGGAATTGTTACAACAAAATAGGCCAACAACTGAAACAAACAATATAATCTGTGCTGTTCTCTATATTGATATAGATCGTTTCAAACTATTAAATGATACATTAGGTCATAATATCGGCGACGAATTATTGATACAAGTCGCTGATCGTATAAACAAAAATGTTGGGGAATCAGATACTGTTTCACGTTTTGGAGGTGATGAATTTGTAGTATTACTCCGTAACATAGAAATTCCTGAAGATGAAAAGATATCTGTTGTTCTCAGCATTGCAGAAAAAATTCTAAAATCATTGGCGGCTCCCTATAGCCTTCAAAATCATACGCACAACACATCTTCTAGTATTGGTATTAGTTTAACCCCACTAGAAAACCCCACACCAAACAACTGGTTAAAACAAGCTGATACCGCTATGTATTGGGCGAAAAAGAATGGCAAAAATCAAGTCATTGTTTTTGAATCTGAAATGCTGAAAGCCGCGCATCGTCGTTTAAAAATTGAAAAAGATTTACGTGATGCTATAAATAATCAACAATTACATCTCGTATTTCAACCACAAATCACCGCAGATGGGTTTTGTTATGGCGCAGAAGCGCTGCTACGCTGGCAACATCCAGAAGAAGGCTTTATTCCTCCCGATACTTTTATTTCAATTGCTGAAGAAAGTAATCTAATTGTCGTGTTAGGAGAATGGGTTTTAAGAGAAGCCTGTAGACAGCTTAATAACTGGAATAATCTAGGTATCCGACTTCCACACTTAGCCGTAAACATCAGTCCCGTGCAGTTTAAGGCAGAAAACTTTGTGGCACTGGTTTCAAAGACTGTATTGGACTTCGATATACTAGCCCCTCAATTAATGCTAGAAATTACTGAGGGTGTTGCAATTGATAATATAAATGACAGTATTAATAAAATGCAAGAACTCAAGCAATTAGGCTTTGTTATATCACTAGACGATTTTGGCACCGGATACTCATCTCTGACGTATTTAAAGCAATTACCTCTGGGTCAATTAAAAATAGACCGCAGTTTTGTAATAGAAATGTTAACGGATGTAAATTCAGCCTCTATTGTTAAAACCATTATTACTATGGCGACACAACTTGGGTTTAGCACGATTGCGGAAGGCGTTGAAACCAGAGAAGAAGCCGATTTTTTAATTGCTAATGGTTGTATATTATTTCAGGGGTATTATTTTAGTAAGCCACTGGAATGTGATGCTTTTATAGAATTTATCACCAACACTCCCACAGTAAAAAGTTGATAGCTAAAATAGATTACGCAGGATATTTTAGGTGATCCGACATACTGTAGTACAGGAGTTCATCGTTTTGGAATTAAAAAAAACCACAATCCATTTCTTTTTCGATTAAAATATTTTTTCGGCTTTTAACTTAGCTTCCTTTGCGCCATGATATTTCTTTTGCTGTCTCCTTGCTTCACTGATTAACAACCAGCTCTGTTTTTTTGTTTTTTTATCATTAACTGACAACAATGCAGCTTTTTTGGCTAAATCTTCGGCCAAACGTGGTTTGAACTGATTTAACCTTAACTTTGCAAGTTTATAGGTTAGTATTGGATTTCTAGGATCAATCCTTAATGCTCTTTCTATAATCGCCACAGATGATTCTAATTTTCCAGCTTTGCTATTTCTATCAGCCTCAGAAATTAAGGCTAATATAGCAGGTGACAAGGGTTTAGGAGCAACAGGAGGTTCAAATTTTAGAATGTCATTGATCTTTTTTTCAGGTACAGACGATGCTATTTTGGCCGCATCGGGGGCAGTAACTGTTTCCACTTTATCAGATGGAACAGTTGCATACGGATTTGACCCGCCATAAATAGGAGCCGGAGGTTGATAGGTATAAAGCCCACTACAGCTAGTCAAACTAATAAAAAAACAAGAGAGTATTATGTATTTAATAACTCGAATCAGAACTAAACAAGAATATCTATACATATTTATTAATTACTTGAATATAAGACAAATGAGGAAACTTGCAAAAAACAACCTTCTTAAAATCCCCTTACCTTTCGATTCAGGGAAGCATCAAGGACTACCCAAAACACCCAACACAGAATATCACGAAAGCAATCCCACAAATAAATAAATAAAACCTAAATTTATAAGGCCTTATCAAAAAAGCTCAATATCATTGTAATCAATGTGGTTATTAACATCAGCAGCTAAGCGAATAGCCTCCTCAACACTTTTTCCTTGTAATATGGCATCAAACATGACTTTTTCAGACTCCATGGTAAATTGATCACGAATTCCTTGTTGAAATTTCGTCCATTCAAGAGGATTGTATAAACGTTCAGGACATTCCACCAATTCTGAAAGCCCTTTAAGCGCATTTGAAACATGTGCAAGGGATTGTTGCAATCGATCATAAAATTGAAATGAAACAATTGAATTCTGAATTATTTCACTGGTTTCAGCGCAATGATTAAGTGCCATTTGTTTTTGATCACTTGGCTCTAAGGTATTTAACAATTCATTAATGGATTTTACACGCTCTACTAAAGACATAAAGGATTCAGTCAATGCATTGACTGAATCATCCCCTTCTTTCATACAGCCTTCTACTTGTGAAACAGAGACTGTTAATAACTTCACTGTTTCCCTAACCTGACTCCAGTTAAGATCTGGCTGGGATGAATTGGATATAGTCATAATAAATTTATATATTCATTTTTTAGTTATAGCACCAAAATTCAACTTCCTTAGAATTTTACAAAGATAGGCAAGATCACTATCGTATATGTATTTTTCTGTTCCAGTTAATACTGAAATAGAGTGCAAATAAAAGTATAGCAAAACTTAAAAATAATGAGCAATTTGTTTATATACTTCGTACGATTACGGCTGCGGATTTCTAATGGTCGAATTTATCTCGTAAGACGACCCGTAGGTTGGATGAGCGTCAACGTTATCCGACATTTATAACAAAAAAGGTTTAATTTGCGAGTTAATGGCGGAAGGTGCTATCGCTTTTCCGCCCTACGTACTAGTTTTTGGATTGCCCTATAAATTATTTCTCAAAAATCAATTCGTTTTTTATATTTTAGAACATTATAAAATATAAATACCTTAAAATAAGCCATGTTACAATGCTAAAGAATGGGAGAAAAACAATGAACTTCAACACTTTAAATTTTACTAAACCATTTAATTTTTTACCTGGACTATTAATTATTATTTCACTTAGTTTTTTGTCTGAACGGTTGTGATAATAGCGATAATAAAAGTAAGCAAAACTTTAATATCAAACAAAAAACTCAAATATATAAAAAAGAAACCACCTTAAAAGGAAAAGTAAGAAATAAAAAAGGCTCAATCTATTCGGGTGAAATCAGAGCTACTGACTCTAAAGGAAGCTTGGTTTCAACTGTCCAGTTAAAGGATAACCACTACGCCATTAAAATCCCAGCGGGAACGGAATTACCCCTTTTGTTAACTTTTTCTTATGATTAAAAAAGTACCGAAAAAGGTAAGCTGACTTCAGTAGTCATCTATACGTCCATTAAAAAATATGACATCAATGATCTCACTACTATCATTGCTAAAAAAGCCAAAGCATTGGGGGGATATACCCATACTAATATGATTATGGCTGCTGATAGCACAGTGGGGGTGTTCCATGCTAACAAAACTACCACTGGGTTTCGTGGAGACCCTACCAAGCAGTATGGGGGCTGGCACTAATCTACTGCCATTGACTTAATAAATCCATACAAACATTAATGTATTTATCGTCCATTGGCTTAGATTAATAACTTAACCTAGCAATTCAATGAGATGGTGGGTTACGCTACTTACAATTATTCTAGATGAACAAAAGCATCAGCCCATTGTCTGATACCATTCCTTTCTTCTATCTCAAATTTCAACTCCCTAAAATCCAGTCTCGCTAATGCATCAATACAAAACATTTATATATTTTAGTTTATTTTTCTTTATACCCCACTCCACTTTTGCCGTTTTCCAAGCGCCTGAGACTCAAGAAACCCATCTTGGAAAAGTGTTTGATTTTTGCCCTGAAACAATTGACCCTAGCTGGCGCGAACCCTATAAAATAGAAAATATAAGCATTAAGGCTTCACCCGTCTGTGCGCCTGACAACCCTTATAATATAGCGGCATTTGTTAAAGGCACTAACAATATATCAATGGCAACATTGATGAATACACGCTTATCACTTGATACCTTGATTAAAAAAAATGATATTGATGGTGACGGCGACCCTGATGAAATTCATATTCGGCTTGAAGTCATTGAACTCAATGGAAACTCTCCTGACTCGGATAAACCCGTCACCAGTTATGATATTGCTCCCGGAATCCAGCCTGGTTTTTGGGTATTCGCACCAAAAAGTCGTGGCATGTCCAACATCAG
The DNA here is from genome assembly GCA_964399475.1 of uncultured Methylomarinum sp. Classification (GTDB taxonomy): domain Bacteria; phylum Pseudomonadota; class Gammaproteobacteria; order Methylococcales; family Methylomonadaceae; genus QPIN01. Next base: position 1,753 of record CAYNRB010000136.1, on the reverse strand, counting down.
TGCAGCTAAAACCATTGCCAATCCTTTATTACGACCGCCCTCTCCTGCCATCCGTGTTGAACAAGGTGATAAAGTTATCATCACGCTTGAAAATTCTCACTATTTCCCGCATAGCATTCACTTTCATGGAGTAGATCATCCCTTTCTAAAAGCTAATGGTGAAGGTAATGATGGTGTGCCTCAAACCAGTAATAAACTCATTATGCCGGGAAAACAGTTTTCTTATGAAATGACACCTCGACAGCCAGGCACTATGGTCTATCATTGCCATGTTCAGACTCATACTCATATTATGATGGGCTTGATCGGCATGTTTATTGTTGAAGAAAACCGTCCCAATAACTGGGTACAAACGTTTAATATAGGTGCCGGTTTTGTCAGACACTCATCTAAGTCCGTTAAAGAAAATTACAGTCAAGAGTATGACCTGCAATACCAGGATATTGATAAAGAACTGAATAATCTAATCCAGACAGCCAATGATTCCAGATTATTAGCTAAAGCCTATAATCGCGAATACGACATCACTGAAAGTACACCCGATTATTTTATTCTAAATGGACGTTCATTTCCTTTTACCTTAAGAGAATCATTAATCGTAATTGAACCTGAGGAAAAGGTAAAACTACGCGTTTTTAATGCAGGTAAACAACAACTAGTTTTACATACCCATGGGTTTAAACCTACAGCCACACATTACGATGGTGTAGAACTTAAGCCCGAAGCACGCATTCAAAGAGATGTTTTTACCTTAGATTCTGCTCAACGTGTGGATTTAGAGCTCTATGCCCATAATGACGGACTGAATAACATGGGTGCGGGAATCTGGACTTTTCATGATCATAATATAGGGGTGACGACAAATGGTATTTATCCAGGGGGACATATCAGCAGCGTGGTTTTTAAATCCTTCCTCGGAGATAACGGTATGCCAAAATTACAAGGCGTTGATGTCACTCCTTTTTTCACCAAAGAGTTTTATCAAAAAAAATACCCCATCTGGAATTTATCGGATGAACATAAACATTATGGTGAAATATCCAATCAGAACAATCAAGCTACACCAGCATCCGATTCTGAATCCTTTGATATAAAACAAATAGCGATACTGGTTATTCAGCTGATTGTTTTACTGGTCACTTTTATTTTTTTTAGAAAAAACGCAAAAACAAATGATTAATAAAAAACCATTAAAATCATTTTCTACCGGTACGCTGATTGCCATAGGTTTAAGCATCAACAGCTTATATGCTGCAGAAAATGAAACGAACACCACTTTTGCCAGCAAAGAAATCAATCAGCATTCGAGTCATAAAGGTATGGAAGGTATGTGTGGTAGTAATATGCGCATGGACATGGAAGGCATGGTGATGTATGAAAATACAGACACTATCCCCAAAGACTGTACAGAAATTTCCGAAGAAGTGACCATAGAAATAAAAGCAGGGGTTAAATATTCAGAAAAATTTCCAGGGACTGTTTTTGGATTTAGTGAACATCAATGGCAAGTAGAGCCTTGCGCCAGAATTACCGTTGAATTTACTAATGAAGATGATATACGCCACCAGTGGATGATTCATGGGTTACCACGCTATCTCTATCCCGGAGGCATGTTTCATATTGAAGTGTCGGGACAAAGCAAGAAAACAGGGACATTTATTGTACCTAGTAGCCATTACACTTATCTGGTACATTGCGATATTGCACAACATATGGAAAAGGGCATGAAAGCACAACTTAAGGTTGGGAATGG
>CAYNRB010000135.1:0-8720 GCA_964399475.1 uncultured Methylomarinum sp. | reverse complement strand
TAATACTTGAATCTTGACTTGTCTTTTAGTTCGTCTTCTACACTGCGGTAATTGCTCCTTGATAATTGCTCCTGAATTATTCTACCTGCACACATCCATGGTTAGTTGAAGACGAACAATAATCCTTTGCAAACCTTTCGGAAAATAATTAATTCTCAATCCAAAGTAGAATAGAAAAACAGTAGCGCAATCTATCATCGCACCACAAAGACAAACATATTTCATTTTCTCGAAAAATCAACGATAAACCCTCCGAACAAGTCAATGACAAATAATGCAAGGCTCATCCAACTTACAATATATCCTGCTACAAGTTTTGAGGAATCTGCCTTTCTGTTTCATCCTATAATTCTTGTATTTGAAGCGTCACCAATAAATGGGTCAGTCATAGAATTTAAATAGTACGAGGTCAGAAACAAATAGCCTAGATCAAGTATTCTCTATTTTTCGAAAATGATTACAACATTATGAAATAGCCAAGTCAACCTATAAATAACATATTACTTGAGTTTTTAATAAATTATAGTATAAATTATTAATATAAAACAATTTGTTATAAATTTGACGCATTAGGGTTGCCGGAGAGTGATAATCGCGATCAATGTAGCTGGGCAAGGTCGTATATTCCAGCGAGTATATATCCCCCTCCACTAAGGCAAGCCAGCTACTGGGTAGAGAGCTTTGGATTGGCGTGGTTAATCGTGAAGATCAAGCATGGAGTAAACAAGGCAATAGGCGGTAAACAATTCTTGTTGACAATAGTTGGAGGATTGAGTCTCGAAAGTTACAAATGGGATAGAACGATGCTGTTGACCCGGCAGAAGTTAAAATAGTAAAGTACGAAAAGAATACTGATAACAAAAAGAGCTTTTCTCCTTATAAAGAAGCTCATGTGATAGCGCGTCAATCCCTATGTGAAAATTCTTAGTGGGAAAGCCGTGTGCGGGACATCCTTACGCACGGTTTGGAAGAGGAGAAATCTCCCTGACTCTATCAGAAACGGTGCTTTTCAAATTTAGAGCATCACTTGATACTATATTTTACATGGTCACAGATGCGGGGTTATAGCGGTCAAATCGATAGACTGCGTTACTGAAACAGTTGCGTAACCCGCTAAGTACCCATGTATAATTAATTTAACGAAAAAGGGTATCCACTCTAAAACCCAGGGCAACCGTCACTGATATTGAATTTACGGGTAGCCTGGATGTAGCGCAGCGAAATCCGGGAAGGAATGATGCGATTGACCCCGGATTCCGCTACGCTACATCCAGGCTACATTGACGGCATGTCAACTGACAATATAGAGTTTTCTTAAAAGGTTAAATTAATTTTACCTGGGTACTTATACACTCATTCCAACGCCTTGCTATTGATAAAAACCAACGCGCCATAAATCCGCAACCATGACCGCGAAGTATACCAAACGCAGTTCATTGTTATTGTTAGGAATGACAAGAATAATAAACTTATTTTAGGATTCATGATCTCAAATTAATTGCCTGAGTATTTGATTAGAAAAATAAAACCTGTATTACTTTGTAGAGCGTACTTTAGTGCGCAATTCTAGAGAAAAAAAACAAACTATTTCAGCGTTTAGCTATCAACTGCTTAGAATTTTCAACTATGATTATCAGAAAATACTTCCAAAAGCGTTATCCAGCTTTTTGTTTCAAATCTATTTAAGGGGCAGATTATGCAACTATGGTGTAATTTAAATAAAACAGTGTTCATTTTTTGCATTATTTTATTTGCAAATATTGTCGGAGCTGAGAATTCGGATCGACTCAATTCCATTCAAGTTCAGCCCCTCCCCTTATCAAAAACCACTCTGACAACAGCTAAGCCAGCTGTAACATTGCCTGTTAATCCTCAAACCAGAAAAATCGCTAATCGAATAATAGAAAAGCTAAATAATTTCAAACATCAAAGTTCCACTAGAAGTCTTGCTGTGAAAAGCCCTCGATCTATTAAGAAAGTGGGCAGAAAATCGTCACAAAATTTTAAAATGAGTTCTCGTGCTGATGGTTCTATCCGACAGATGAGTGGTGGAATTCTTGAATCTCCAGCAGCCAGTAGAAACACTCGTTCTGGGAAACAACGAAATAACTTGACAGCACGGCAGTTCCTACGCAGTCACAGCCATATGTTAGGTGTTAAAGCCCCAGATAAAGAACTTTATCTAATAAACCAGCATAGTGATCAATTAGGTCGAGATCATTTAAAATTTGGTCAGCGTTACTTGGGATTGTTAGTTTGGCCATCAGATATTATTGTGCATATTGCACCTGAAGGTCATGTTGACTTAATGAATGGTGCTTATGCTCCAACGCCTCGTAAACGACTTAGTCTCTCACCAAAAATCACTCAAGAGCAGGCTAAAACCAATGCCTTGAACACTTTAAAAATAAGCAAAGCCACTTTTAAAGAATCTCCCGAATTGATATTTTATTATGAGCAACAAACGCATAAGCTAGCATGGAAAATGAAAGTTCATGTAAACATGCGGGCACGCTGGCTAGTTATTGTTGATGCGATCAGTGGAGATATTCTACTTAAAAATAATGAGATTATGGGAGTTGCTGTATCTGGGTCTGGCTTTGATCTTTTGAATCAAAACCAGAGTTTACAAATATTTGAAGATAGAGGTGATTTTGTATTGGTGGATACCAGTAAACAAATGTTTGATCCTACCTCCAATCCTCCAGATCCTAATGCTACGCGTGGCGCGATATTTCTTTATGATGCCCAGAATCAAGATATAGACCTCAATCCCCTACTAAGTTTAGTAAATTCTTCTCAAGCAAATCGTGGGTTTTTAGCAGATGGCGTTAGCGCAGCCTTTAATATTTCTCAAGTTTATGATTATTTCTTGGAGCGACACAATCGAAATTCAATTGATAATAGAGGTGGCTCATTATTTGGCATTGTTCGGGTAGGTGATAATTTTGACAATGCTTTTTGGGACGGACAGCGTATGTTTTTTGGCGATGGGGATAAGTATGCTGCTGCTTTAGATGTGGTGGCTCATGAAGTTTCACATGGCGTCACACAAAGAACCGCCAATTTAATTTATCAGAATCAACCAGGCGCATTAAATGAAGCCTTTTCAGATATTTTTGGAGAAATGGTTGAGGCGCGCACATTCGGTAGGAATGACTGGATTATAGGCACAGAATTATCCTCTGATTTACGAAATTTACGCGATCCTTCATCACTTTTTATTGGTGGGACAAACATCCCTTATCCTTCCAAAATGAGTGAGTTTATACGTTTTGAAAGCAGGATTCCCAATGAAGATAATGATTTTGGAGGAGTCCACTTAAATTCGAGCATCATCAATCATGCCTATTACATGCTTGCAGAAGGACTGAATAATGCCATTGGTCTGCAAGATGCTGAACAAATTTTTTATAGGGCACTGACGGTGCACCTAGTCAGAAACTCTCAATTTATAGATGCGCGTTTAGCAGCAATTAGTTCAGCTAACGAACTTTTCGGAGAAAATTCTCCCCAAACGCAAAAAACCGCTGAAGCATTTGACTTTGTTGAAATATTTGAGGACTTACCTAGTACACCACCGCCTAGTTCTATTGCTTCTGTAGAGGGTGCGGATGCCACTTTATTTGTCTGCAGAAATAATGACTTAAGTACTAATTTTTTATGCAGGCGTGATAGTAGCTTAGGTGATCCAGATCAAGGTGTGTTTTTATCTCGGTTTGATATTATTTCCCATCGACCTTCAGTTTCAGGTGATGGAGAGTTTGCAACTTTTGTAGATTCAGTTAACGATGTTTGTTTTATTAGTACAGATGGGAATATTGCTGAATCTTGTGCCGGTTTGCCAGGTACAGTATCTTCGGTTGCACTTTCGCCAGATGGCAACGTATTTGGTTTTGTAATATTAGGCGATAACAATCAACCGGAAAATTTTATTACAATAACCGATTTTAGAGATGATGCGGCTAACTCAAGAACCTTTAAATTGGTGGCTCCAGCAATAGATGCATCCTCTATTAATAATATTGCCTTTGCTGACGTAATGAATTTCACTTCCGATAACCGTTTTATTATTTATGATGCCTTGACTGAGTTTAATTTATTAGATGGTACCGTCGTCAACAACTGGAATATTTATGCATTGGAAATAGAAACAGGGCAAACCTCTGTTCTGGTTTCAGCCTCACCGGGTATAGATATAAGTAATCCCAGTCTAAGTCAAACCAGTGATAACTTTATGACTTTTTCCCTATCCGAATCTGAGGGTGATAGTTCAGATATTATTTCAGCCAATCTAAATACGGGGGACGTGCAAAGAATAGGAGTAGCGGCAGGAATTTTTAGTGTTCCTGGCTACAACGGGGATGACAGTGCAGTAATTTTTGATCAAAGAGACCGAACCACAGCCACTGGTTTTTCAATATTTAGTCAGGCAATCGCAAATGATCATATTACTGCTACTGGAGCACTTAACATTCTATTAGCAGATGCCGCATATGGGGTAATATTTCGCCGAGGTGAATATACAGGGCCAATTGATGAAAACGGGTTTTATGACTTGATCAATGAAATCTTACGTATACATGCCGTTGATGTATTGGACAATGCAGGTCGAATTATAACCTATGAAGCCGATTTAAATCTGGTTACAACACAGCCAATAATGCTCCGGCTAATGACTGCAAACGAGACAAATGAACAAAGACCAGGAGGAAATGCCGTTTATGATCCTGCTACGGGAAAGGTGAGTATACCGAGAGTCAGTATTACAGACGCAAATAGTAATACGCAAGTTTTCAATGTCGAAATGAAACTGGTTTCTAATGCATTTGATTTTGAAGTGACCAAGTTGGAAGCGGTGAGATGATCTTGTAAATTTTCAGCATTTTAACGAACCGTAAATCCTTGTTGACGATATATTTCAAAGCGTTTTCTATAAGCCGCCTTACCAAAGGGATGACTATCAATAATATCTAAAACATAAGCTTTACTTTTGCCCTCATAAGGACGTCGGCAGCGACCTATACTTTGAATCAATCGTGTTGCTGTCGGGTTTTCCTTATCTATTGTTGCAGACACGGGTGCAGCAAAAATAAGCGCAGATAAATGAGGCAGATCTATTCCCTCAGACAATAAAGACAAGGTACCAATAATTAAGGCTGCATCAGATGCTCTGTCCATCCGTTCCATTCTTTGTTTTGCTGTTAACTGACCATGTAAGACCAAAGCTTCTACACCTTCATCAATACACAATTCAGCCAGGAATTCGCAATGCCTTACTTGTGAACAGAGTACAATTGTGCCCATTTTTTTTGATGATTTAATAGCACGGGTAATGATCATTTGATTGCGTGCTTTATCTTCCACCAGTACATTCATAAAATCAGCCCAACTATCTACTTCGCCATAAAAAACCTCTTCTAGTGTTGAAACAGAGACGGGTAATACTTGTCCTTCCAATTCATCTTGATGAATTTCAGCGCAAATACCACCCACTGCGGCATCTATCATAAATTCAAGACTATCCCGCCTATTGGGCGTAGCAGACAGGCCAAATTTATATTTGCTGTCAAGTCCATTGATCACTTTGTAAGCTTGATTAGCTGGAATATTATGCGACTCATCAGCAATCACCAGACCATAATTTAAAGGAGAGAGATCACGTTTAGACAAGCTTTGAATCAGTGCAACAGTAAATTCGTTTCCTTGTTTATTTTTTCCCCCACCAATCAAACCTGCATCAAGACCAGTAAATTGTCTGATTGCCATGATCCATTGATTAGCCAAATCTTTTGATTTAACCAAAATTAATGTACGTTGGGATAATTGTGAAGCTAAAGCAATTCCTGAAATAGTCTTACCACTACCTGTAGCAGCAACCATTTGCCCACCTTTGGCCTGAATAGCTCTATCAACAAACTTCTGTTGATAGGCTCTCAACTTGCCGGTAAAGGGAATCTTCGTTGTCAGTAAATTGCGATTATCAATAACCTTGGGGCTAAAGGTTTGTAATAGATAGTCAAGTGTTCCTATAGGTGCTAGTAAACAATCGTCTGAAGAAACGATTAAATAAATAAAAGGATCAATCTTATAGGTACTTCGACCAAAGTTAATAGCTTCGCGGTATTTGGGATTATTATAGGTGAACTGGCTTGTAATCAGTTGCTGATTCTCTGCAGTAGTAAAAATTTCAATTTGATGAGTGAGTTTTAGCTCCATAATACCTAAATCCTGATAAGAACTTATTCTATTCCGAAAATTATAACCACACAAAGTATAATATCAATAAAAGTTATCCATCATCCTAGAAAAACCAGTTGGATCACGGTTTCTAGCATAAACTGATCTTTCTAGGATAATTTATTAAATCAAATGACAATAATGAATCAATATAATCCAGATCCCACAGCCAAAAAAGTTAAATACATTGCCTCTATCATTTATTTATTGGTATTGGCTTTTTTAGTGGGAGGTAGCTACATAAATCAGCAACAACAACCCTCGGAAAAGTTGAATGATGAAATTATTATCTGGTCAGATGAAATTAAATAGAACACAAAAAAATATCCGCTATATGTTACAAGGCAAACTTGATAATTTTTTTGTAGGGTAGGCAGTCTTTTTTGCCCACCATAGCATAATCTATTTGGTGGGCAAAAAAAACTGCCCACTCTACGTTCCCTTAAATTTTTAACTTGCCTATAATTTATAGTGGATACACAAAAAAAATCTTTCGTTTTACGCGACCGAGACTATATAGTTACGAGTCGTAAAACCCAAAATGAAATTCTTTCGGTTCTTATTAAGTTGATAACAACAAAAATCAAACTAGCTCTCGGACTAGTTATTTTCATCTATTCCAGTTTATTATTTTCTGCTGAAAACAATAACGAAGCCATCAGGCTTGAAACAGTACGATTACAACTCAAATGGTTTCATGCTTTTCAATTTGCCGGTTATTATGCGGCAAAGGAGCAAGGTTTTTATATTGATGAAGGGCTAGATGTTCATATTCTGGAACGCAACCCTGAATTAAATATTGTCAATCAAGTAGTCTCTAATGAAGTTCAGTATGGCGTAGAAGATACCAGGATTATTGTTCGATATGCCAACGGTGCTCCCATCATTGCTTTAGCGGCCATCTTTCAACTAATCCTCTGGTTTTTATCAGCAAACAATCTTCAGGCATAATCAGCCCCTATGAGATGGAGGGGAAACGAATCATGATGTATGGCAAGGAAAAAGGCGCAGGTTCAAATGAAGCCTCTTTAAGAACTTTACTGGTGGATTCCGGATTGACCCAAGATAAATTCACTCACGTTCCTCAATCATTTATTGCACAAGATCTTATAGATAACAAGATTGATGTGATGTCTGCTTATATGACAGATCAGCCTTTTTTCTTTAAAAGTAATGATATAAAAATCAATATTATTAATCCTCAAAACTATGGTATTGATTTTTATGGAGATATTTTATTTACCAGTCAATCTGAGATAATGGAACATCCCAATCGTGCGGAACGTTTTCGTAGAGCGTCCTTAAAAGGTTGGCAATATGCTCTAGATCATCAGGAAGAAATCGTAAAACTTATCCATGAAAAATATGATAGCCGTTCCAGTCTGGAGCATTTACGATTTGAGGCAATAGAAACGCGCAAATTAATTTTGTCAGAAGTCATTCCTTTAGGCCAGATTGAGGTAAAACGTCTAAGAAAAGTTGCCAATATTTATACCCATTTAAAAGTAGCCAAACCATTAAGCCAAGATGAATTAAGCCAGTTTATTTTTAATCGACCCAAAGCCATTAATCTGTCCCAAAAAGAGCAGCAATGGCTAGCGAAAAATCCTGTTATTCACCTGGGTCTGGATCGAAATTTTGCACCTTACGAATGGTTAGATGAAGAAGGCCATTATGCAGGGATTACCATTGACTATATCAAATTATTAGAACAACGTCTGGGCGTTCGATTTGCCATCAATACAAAAATCAAAACCTGGCCTGAGTTATTAAATGCGGCAAAACAAAATCAGATACAAATACTTTTTAGTCTGATACAAACACCTGAACGATCTACCTATCTTAATTTCACATCGCCCTATTTTATTAGTCCTGCGATCATCATTAGTGGCCAAACACAAGGTTATATAGGTTCTTTAAGTCGTTTAAATGGAAAAAAAGTGGCTATTCAAAAAGGCCATTCTACGCAAGAACTGCTAAGTATTCGTTATCCGAAAATATCGCTTATTTTGACAAACAGTATAAAAGAAGCCTTAGAAAAAGTTTCAGAAGGTAAAGCGCATGCTTATGTGGGTGATGCAACCTCTTCCAGTTATATCATGAATCAAGCAGGGATCTATAACCTGATGTTTTCCGGTCAGACAGAATATCAAAGTGAATTTCGTATTGGGGTAACTAAAGAAAACCCTGAATTACTCTCTATATTGCAAAAAGCACTGGCCAGTATTAACCAAGATGAAAGAAATGAAATCTACAATCATTGGAGAGAGCTAAATATCATTCAAGGTATTCAGTATAAAGAAATAATTAAGTATGCTATTGCACTGCTGGCTTTACTGGCTCTTTTTGTTTATTGGATTGTACGTTTACGTCAGTCTGAATCCGCATTACGGAAAAGTAAAATTAATTTGAAGGCAATCTTTGATGCAGGACCTGAGTGCATCAAAGTCATTTCAGTTACAGGTCAAGTATTGCGAATA
>CAYNRB010000134.1:0-8830 GCA_964399475.1 uncultured Methylomarinum sp. | reverse complement strand
AGTCGTTGCTCAAGGGTTTTTGTTTCGTTCATCATGTATTCCTTATTGTGGTAGGTAATTCGTCCCACAATGTTTTACATGAATCAGGTTAAAAGGTCCAGCTTTATTTTGCAAAAAAGCATTTTTTGTTGAGTTTATTAGCGAGTGCTTCCCCCTCACTTTAGATTGCACCCTCAATCAACTGACTGTATAGCAAATCACGTTCATTTATCTTGCGAGGTTTTTGTTGCGCATAGTAGGTCGCGCGGGAGACACTTGCCAGTATGCATTGCTGAATCAGCGAAAGTTCATCTGTATGATTAATCCATGTATGACGTATCATTACAGACTCATTCCGGACTTTTTTTAAGCCAGTCGAGTTCAACCTTCAATTTGCCAATCTCGCTGTATAATCGCTTGGGGCCACGTTTTTCCTCAAACAGGGACTTTGATTGCTTCTGTATCGTTTTCTTCCACTGTCCCACCTGCACCGGATGGACACCATACTCTTGACCTATTTCATTAATCGTTTTTTGGCTTCGGATGGCTTCCAGACCAACTCTGGCCTTGTATTCTGCTTTGTGACTTTTACGCTTTTTTGTTTCACTCATTTTTTTCCCCTTTTTTGACAGTTTACAACTTAAACTTCTGTCTTAAAACTGGGATCGACTATAAGAGTCTAGAATTTGCAAAAACGTAATAAACAGGTTAATACCAATCGGAGGCGTAAAGTATCCGATTTGCATATTAGCTAGAAAAATTATACCAAGGCTGGACGGGATATTTATCCCGTACCTAAGGCTTATCTAGCTACAATATTGATTTATTAAAGAAAATTTCTGACGAGCTTCTATTATTCTTAAAACATTAGAAGCTTAAACCTTGGAGACGGGGTGAATCCCCCACTTCGCTTGTGCAAACCAAGGCTGTAAAAGCATCCGTTAGGCCTTTTACTCTAGAATGTATCTGTTTTCCCAACGCTTGGCTGAAAACATCAGTTGAGATTTGTTACGGCTAGAAACTATGGTGCCTAGCAATGCGATCCATCATTTACAAATGATTCTATCCAGATAATGTTTGACGAAAAAAATTCGCAGGATAATTTGTAATACAGCATATATATTATAGAAAACAATAAATTAGTGGGTAGTACTGTTTCTGATTTTAGTAAACTGTTATATACTTTGTAAGTAAATGCTTTCACATGTGTTGGCAATACTGTAAAACGTTCTTATATTTTTAGCATTGATTTTGTTGACGCTTGTATAGTGGACTGAAGTCCACTATACGAGTTAAATAAAAGATGTAAAAAGAGGAATTAATTGACTGAAATGATTCCATCCTGATTTCTAAACCACAAGAAAAGTATTTTAAATATTTTAAAGAACGAATGTAGGTAGATATGCAACATTTAGACAAAATTTCAAAATTAGCTGAACTTAATATTTTATATGTTGAAGATGATACTGAAACTAGAGAAGAATTAGATTTAGTCATGCAAAACTGGTTTAAAAATACCTATGTCGCTGCGGATGGACAGGAAGGCCTTGTGCTGTATAAACAATTTCAGCCGGATATTGTTATTACTGATATACAAATGCCTAAAATGAATGGCCTTTCCTTATCTGCTGATATTAAAAATATTAATCCGAAACAGGAAATAATAATTTTAAGTGCCTATAACGATGTAGAGTTTTTATTTCGGGCATTAGAACTGGGGATTAAACATTATGTGACTAAACCAATCAGTATAGAGCGATTATTAGATAAACTGGTTGAAATAAAACAACAATTGTTTCTGCAGCGTGAAGCTAAACGCAGCCAAAAGTTACTGGAACAATATAAACAATTAGTCGATGAAAAAGCCGTGGTTGTCAAACTGGATTTGCAAGGTCGAATTAATTATGTAAACCAGCAGTTTTGTCTCTTGTCAGGCTATAGTGAAGCAGAATTAATTGGACAGCATTATTTATTTTCTATTGCTAAGGATCAGGAGGCTCTTTTAGAAGAATTAAAATCCTCAGTTTTAGCGGATAAAAAATGGCAAGGTCTATTAAAGAAAGTCAGTCGAGGAGGGGACATTTATATTGTTGATGTTACCGTGGTTGCTGTGGTAAATGCAGAAGATCAAATTGAAGAATTTGTTGTGTTAATGATGGATATGAGTGAAGTCTATGCAAAATTTGAACGCTTATCATTAAATCTTAAGCAGGACTTAACAGTACAGAAGCATTTTTTGCATGAATATGAGCGTGCTATTGATCTGGGTACTTCACTTTGTGTGCTGGATACTGAAGGTAAAATTATCAGTGCAAATCAGAATTTCAGAAAGATCTTAAATTGCAATTCGGAAGATTTAGTGGGTCAATCATTTTCGGACATGGTGTTAGATTGCAGTGATTTTCAACAACGTGTTTTAGAAAAGGTGAAAACTCAAGGTTACAGTTCCCGAGTTATTCGTATCGGAATGCACCCAGATAACGAGCGAACTTTAAGCACTGTGATTGTTGGTATTCATGATGAAGAGGGAGGCTTGCATTCTTTAATGAGTTTAAGTCAGGATATTAGTGATTCAGTCAAGCTGAATGAAGAAATTATAGAGACCCAAAAGGAATTGATTTATGTGATGGGAGAGGTTGTTGAAAATCGCAGTAAAGAAACGGGTTTACATATCAAGCGTGTGGCAAAAATTTCTCAGCTATTAGCCATTAAATATGGATTAAGTGTTGAGCACGCTCAAATGATTAAAATTGCATCACCCATGCATGACATTGGAAAAGTAGGCATACCGGATAAAATTTTACACAAAACAGGAAAATTAACTCATTCTGAATTTGAGATTATGCAAGAACATGCGGACATGGGCTACAACATACTCAAAAAAATGGATAAACCTTTGGTTAAAATGGCGGCTATTATTGCGCATGAGCATCATGAATATTATAACGGAAAGGGCTATCCATTAGGGTTGTCCGGTGAACAAATTTCCATTGAAGCTCGCATTGTAGGTCTGGCCGATGTTTTTGATGCGTTGAGTAGCGAACGCAGTTATAAAAAACCTTGGCCTGATGAGCAAATTATTGATTATCTTAAATCCAATAAAGGCGTGCAATTTGATCCGGAATTAATTGATTTGTTTATGGAGAATTTTCAGGAAATTGTCAGTATTCGCGATCAATTACAGGAGCAGAAAAAATAATGATAAAGCCTTTCTTTATAGTTTTATTTTTGTTATTGAGTCCGTCAATATTCTCAAAAACAGAGTCAGTCGAAAGATATACTTTGGATAACTGCATTGCCATTGCCTTACAAAAACATCAGTCGCTAAAAGTATCTGATGCCCAGGTCATGATGGCAGAGGCTTTGTATCTGCAAGCTATGTCAGCTTATTGGCCCAGACTTTCTGCTACGGTAGGAGCTGACCGAGCTGGTGAGGATAGAACCTTCTCAGTACAAGGTTCGTTTCAATTACCTCAAAATCTGGGGAATTCTTTAGCCTTGGTTAATGGCGGCCAACCTGTCAGTTCTTTGCCTTTGAATTTAAAAATAAAATTATATGATCGGGATCTGGTGAGAGCATCTGTCAATTTAACCTATCCAGTATTTACAGGATTAAAACGCTCTGCTTTGATAGGACAAGCAGAAAAAGGCGTAAAAATCGCCCAGCAAGGACAACGTAAAACCAGCCTGGAGATTGTGCGAGATGTTAAAAAGTATTTTTATGCTGCGCAATTTGCTTTGGATATGGAGCAGTTAGCAGATGATACGCTGGAACGTTTCAAGGTATTGGAAGAATTGACAGAACGTCTCTATCAAAATGGATCATTGAAAGTTAAGAAAACAGATTATTTACGTACTAAAACGACGACTGCTTTAGTACGTTCTATGCTGAATGAAGCTGAATATGCCCGAGAATTAGCGCACGAAGCATTAGGAAATGCGATGGGTCAACCTTGGCATGCACAATATCAGCTATCTGATAGTGAAATGCCCGAAGCGTTAACCGCAGAGCTACAAGAATTAGTGGATGCAGCTAAGCAGTTTAATCCAGAAATACAACAGTTACGTTTGGCAGTGCAAGTTGCAGAACATCGTATCACTGAAGCACAAAGCGATTATTATCCCATGGTTGGCATTGAAGCTAGTGCTTATAAATTATGGAATGATTTTGATGGGGGTTTAATCAATGAAGATAACCGAGAAGGCTGGAATATTGGCGTAGGTATGAAATGGAATTTGTTCAGCGGTTTTGAAACGGCTGGAAAAGTTAAACAGGCGAAAGCGCAACAGCGAGTGCTAAAAATTCAGGGTGTATTGCTGGATGAAGGTACAGCACTAATGATAAAACAGCAATTTTTGCGTATCCGTAGTTCAGCAAAACAAATCAAGGATACTAAATCCGCTTTTGATTTTGCGCAAGAGAATCGTAAGCTTCATTCACGCGCTTATCAACAGGAAATGGTAGAAACCAAAGATGTAATTGAAGCACAGCTAGTTGAAACGTTTGCACAAAGTGCTTTTTATCGCTCGCGCTATTCTTTAGAAATCGGCTTGGCATCTCTTGAATATATAATTGGACATAATGTTGAACAGTTATCACCCTAAGGGGTGAGGATTTAATCAGTTTTGAAAGTTATTAAATCCTCACTCCTAAGCGCTTTCCTTGCATTTGTTCCAAAGAAAACAGTCCAAGTAACATTGATATCTAATTTATTATTCTATGGTAGTTATTAGGAAATATATCTTTTTGTTTGTAGTGTTGGCAACATGTTTGACTCCTTGTAGCTATGCAAATCAGAATTTATTGAACCGAGAAAACCTAAGAACAGGTTTTTATCTGGGTTCATTTCCTGATGTCTCTTTACAAGACTTGGATGTAGCCCTACGTTTTTGGTCGGATGAAGTCAGTAAGCAAGCAGGCATAAACTCCCAAATAATTTTATATAAAACGCTAGCAGAAATGCGAGATGATTTTAATACAGGTAAAATTAACTTTATTGTCGCTGCTCCCTTAGCCATTATCAATAACTTTGATCTTGAAGATTTAGCTGATGGCTATAAGGTAGTTTATTTGGGTTTGGCAGAAGATCAGTTATTGGTAGTTACACATAAAGATTCAGGATTAGATAATTTTAAAAGCATTAAAAACAAACAACTTTCTTTGTTGTTAAATGAACCTGTATCAGACATGTTTGCTGATGTTTTGGCCCTAAAGAATTTTGGTAAAAAGGCCAAACAGGTTTTTAAATCTATTAATCATATTAAAAAATCGAATCGGCTTATTTACAAAATTTTTTTTAAAAAAACTGATGTAATTATAGTCTATAAAGTGGCTTACAATTTAGCCATTGAACTCAATCCACAAATTGGATTACAAACTCAGGTTATATCCACTCTAAATGATATTCCACGTGGATTAGGTTTTTTTCATAAACGTGTGGATTCTAAATTTAGAAAGTTCGTCATTGCTGAGATAATAAAACTGGATACGCATCCAAGAGGCCAACAACTATTAGCATTATTTTGGGCCGACCAAGCCGTCGAATCTAATATTACTGATTTAAACACGGTTCAAGAATTACGAAACACCTATTTACAATTAATTGATCAATACAAAAATCCTAAATGAAATTATAGGGTTTCTTGTTAGGTAACTCGCAATAAATAAACTACTAGTATTGGTCAGGATTTTTATTCGTCTTTAGCCGTCTAGAAATAGGCACATAGCGAGCTATGTAACTATTAATACACAGCTAAAGACGGGCAAAACCAGTGATAAGTCTAGCGCTAAAAATGCATATCACGATTGGAGAACAGCAATTGATCAATCGAAATCAAATTCAAAAAATGAATGTTTTTCGCATCATCTTCAATCGGGTTAACTTTAAATTTATTTTTTTTCTACTATATTTAGTGTATGGCAATCCGGTCAATGCAGATTCAATAGAAAAAAACAGTCTTCGTACTGGGTTTTATCTGGTTTCATTTCCTGATGTTTCGTTACAAGATTTGGATGTGGTTTTACGTTTTTGGTCTAGAGAAATTGGTAAACAAAGTGGTATCCCAAGCACTATCACTCTCTATAAAAGTCTTGAGCGAATGAAGAATGATTTTGATCAGGGAAAAATCAATTTTATCGTAGCCTCGCCTTTATCTATTGTAATTAATTTTGATCTTGAAGATTTGGCAGCAGGTTATAAAATTGTTTTTGCGGGTCATGAAAAAGATAAGTTATTGGTTGTTACCCATACTGAATCAGGGTTAAAGAATTTTAAGCAACTAAAAAATAAAAAGTTATCCTTGCTAATAAATGACCCTATTTCTCGAATGTATGCAGATGTTTTAGCTTTAAAAAATTTTGCTAAAAAGGCCCATCAGGTTTTAAAAATAACTAATCCAGTGAGAAAATCTAGTCAGCTTATTTTTAAGTTGTTTTTTAAAAATACGGATGTAATTTTTGTCTATAAATATGCCTACGATTTAGCCATTGAACTCAATCCGCAAATTCAATTAAAGACGCAAGTGATAGCTATTCTAGATGATATACCACCCGCTTTAGGTTTTTTTCATCATAGTCAAGACCCTGAATTTAGACGTGTTGTTATCGATGAAGTACTAAAATTTGATAAGCATCCTAGAGGACAACAAATATTGTCTTTGTTTTATGCAGAAAAAACGGTGCCTTCCAGTATTAATGATTTAAAAACTGTACAAGAATTGCATCAAAAATACTTACAATTAATCAAACAAACTCAGAATCGCGAATGAAGGTGTCCATCCTTCTTTTATGTTTCTTTATCTCCCAGAGTTTAGCTGAACCTAAAAAATCTCCGCTTTCTCCACAAGAAATGCGTTTGGCCATGGGTTTTTATTTTCCTTCCTTGAATAATGTCTCTAGCCGAACCGATATTCAAATTGCTCTCAATTTTTGGATAAAAGAACTAACGCATTCAATCAATCTATATAATAATTCAACTGTTTTATATAATAGAATTGCAGATATGAAATCTGATTTTCTGCAAGGAAAACTCGATATGATCACTGCTCCCTCTTTGTTATTGGCGATTAATTTTGATCGAGAGTTGTTGAGCGACGGATTTATGGGTGTCAATAGCAATAATAAAACGGATCAATTAGTCATTATTGCTAGGCAGGGCGACATAACATCCTCTGTTGATTTTTTAGAAAAACGATTGATCTTACTAAAAGATGATTTATTGGCAAAACTATTTATGGAAACTGAAGTGATGAAACAGTTTCATCGACCCTCTCAGCAAGTTTTTTCTTCAGTAAAATTAGAGAAAAAATCATCGAATTATTTTAGACCTTTTTTTTGCTAAAGCCGATGTAGTTTATCTTAGTGCTTTAGATGTCATGATTGAACTCAATCCGCAAGTTGCTAAAAAAATTAAAATCATAAAAACCTTTCCAGTTAACTCGACAAATTATGGTTATTTTCATCGTGACTACAATTATCAAGGGGAATTACGAAAAGCGGTTAACAAATTTGATTCTGAACCACGAGGCAAACAAGTAATGGAAATGTTAAATACCTCAGGAATAGCGACGTGTAAGGTGGATGAATTAAAGGTTTTCGATGATTTTTATCAGACTTATCTTAGGTTAATAAAAAATCATGGCAAAGAGTAAAGTAACGCTCTTTTTTTTTATGGTTTTAGTTTTTTTTAATGTTTCTTTAGCAAAAGAAAATCAAACGATTCCAGAATTAAAAATAGGTTGGTATTTTCCTTCCATCAATAATCGAGTCAGTCGAACAGATTTTCAGGTTGCACTTGAATTTTGGTTTGCTGAATTTAATAAATCGATAAGTATTCAACATACCGAAACTCGGTTATTTGAACAAATTGATGAAATGCGTACTGCTTTTGACAACGGAGAGTTGAATTTAATCATTGCCCCCCCTTTATTATTGGTGCAACATTTTGATCCAAAAATGCTAGTCGATGGATTTATAGGCGTAAATAAAACAGGTAAGCCCTATGGAGTGGTAATTCTTGCACGCAAGGATAAAAATATAAAGGCTATAACAGATTTTAAAAACAAGCGTTTGGTAATGCCAGAAAACGATGAATTAGCGAAAGTTTTTCTGGATTCATTGATCATCTCTCAGTTTCATCAAAACTATCAACAAATATTTGGTTCGATACAATTACATAACAAACAAAATTCTATTGTTCATAGCCTTTTTTTTGATCAAGCTGATGTAGGTGTTGTTTATCTTGAAACATTTCATTTGATGGGCGAACTTAACCCTCAAATTAATGAAACTATCAAAATTATAAAAACTTTTTCGACCGATTCACCCAATTACAGTTTTTTTCATTATCAATATCCTAATGATTATAGAAAGAAAATTATTGCTGAGATACTCAAATTAAACCATTCGGTTAGAGCACAAGCGATATTTGATCTTTTTAGAATGGCCTCTATCGCAGAATGTCCTGTTCAATCATTAGAACCTATAATTCGTCTTAATACACAGTATAATTTTTTACTTCAGCAAATAAATTAATCATGGTTCATCGTTTTTTCCACTACATCTTCTATTTGTCCTGCTTTTTTTATCAGGACTACCTGTCTCCTGGGCGGAAAAGAAACAAGAAATTACGCTAGCCTATCTAGAAAACGGATTAAGTGAGTTAAAAAATAACGAGAAACAGGTGGCCTTACAATTATTAGTCAACGAGTTAATTAGAGATAATGGCTTAAAAATGACTATTAGCCCCATTAACCCATCTTCGTGACTATTTTTGACACATTTCCTGTAAATCAATAGCTTGAATTTTCAAATGGCATCCAGTTGGCACTACAAATTTTTGTATTTTTCTAG
>CAYNRB010000133.1:0-8838 GCA_964399475.1 uncultured Methylomarinum sp. | reverse complement strand
TTAAAAAAATGGATCAGGCTAAAATACAAGCTGAATTTATATATTCAAAAGAATACCCGAAACAAAAACTTAAAGAAAAACTCATCGCTAGCGGAAATTGGAATTGATCAAGAATTATGCGTGATATTGTTGTAACACTGGTGATTCTAGCCGCTCTGGGCTATACGATTAAAAAACCCCACGCTGGAATTTTATTATGGTCCTGGCTAGGTTATATGAATCCTCACCGTTTGTGTTATGGCTTTGCATATACCATGCCATTTTCTCAGATTACTGCAATATTAACGATGGTGGTATTACTGTTTTCCTCGGAACGTAAATCACTACCAAAAGATGTTCTTGTTTATATATTATTGTTTTTTACAATATGGATGGGACTTACAACAATTTTCGCTTTCCATCCGCTCAGAGCTGAAACCCAATATACTAAAATAATTAAAATTTTATTACCTATTTTTTTAACCATGATGATGTTCAATACCAAAGAACGTATACATCAACTATTGTGGGTAATATTTCTTTCCTTAGGCTATTTTTCAGCTAAAGGCGGCGTTTTTACAATATTAACAGCCGGGGCGTTCCGAGTATGGGGGCCACCAGGTACATTTATTGAAGAAAATAATTCTCTTGCTATAGCAACTTTAATGGTGATACCACTAGGTATTTATTTGAGAACTCAAGTCACAACAAAGTGGAAAAGAAATTTGCTGTTGATTATGATCATATCAATGGGAATTTCGTCTGTTGGCTCACAATCCAGAGGCGCATTTTTAGCTATCCTGACTATAGCCAGCTACTATTGGTATCAGACAGATAAAAAAATAGTATCTGGCATGGGTATTTTAATTTTTCTTGGCTTTATGACAATGTTCCTCCCCGATTCATTTTTTGATCGAATGAATACGATTAATACCTATAATGAAGATGAATCTGCAATGGGGCGAATATTTGCCTGGGTTTTAGCATACAATGTCGCCAATGAGAATATATTGGGGGGGGGCTTGAATTTATGGTCCAAAAGTACCTATATTGCCTATTTGCCAGAATTTAACCCCTTAAGACAAAAAGCTTTTGTTGCACATAGTATTTATTTTAGTATTTTGGGTGAACATGGATGGGTGGGATTGTTTTTGTATTTGTTGTCATTTTTTACTGGTTGGATATATTGTAATTCCTTGATCAAGCAATGTAGTCAACGTTCAGACGTTGCATGGATTGCAGAATTAGCTAAGATGTTTAAAGTAGCTCTGCTTGCTTATTTTTCAGGAGGGGCTTTTTTAAGTCTTTCATATTTTGATTTGCCTTGGCATTATTTAGGAATCATTATATTGTTGAGAGAACTTGCCAAAAAACAGCTGCAAATGCCTAATGCAGATAAAGAAGAACAGCTACCAAAAGAAAAAAAGTCTAAAAGTCTTTTAAATGAACAAGGATATATACAATAAGATTAGAAAAGCTTTAGCGATTCTTATGCTTTGGTGCAAGTAAGATGGGTATCTTATTTATTGCGTGTTGCCTAACCCGTTGGCGAAGTTATTTCGTACAGGCTCCTAAATTTAAAGTAACAATATAAAATGAGTAAAGATGGATATTGAAAAATTATTAAAATCAATTTTACAACAACAAATACAACTAGGTGACATGGTAAATTCTTTTACCAAAGACACTCCATTATTAGGAGCCTTGCCTGAGCTTGATTCTATGGGAGTGGTTAATATAATTACTGCAATAGAAGAAAATTTAGATTGTGTTGTTGATGATGATGAAATAAGTGCTGAAGCATTTGAAACTTTTGGGAGTTTAATGGCGTTTATTGAAAGTAAATTATAAGTAAGTATTCAATAATATGCCAGATGCTCAAGTTATTTTGTACCCATTTCTAAGTGGTAGAAAATTATTTTATAATCATATAAAATTTGTATCCACTATAAATTATAGGTAAGTTGAAAATATAAGAGCGCGTAGGGTGGTCAAAAAAGGCTGTCCACCCTACTATAATCCTATCAACTGCACCCTGTAACATATAGCGGATACTAAAAGTTATTTATAATAAATTAGTTAGAAAAGAATGATGATAAGTTATGCCATCAAGTAAATATAAAGTAGACGCTTTTTTTTTAAAAGGAGGGAAGGGCAATGTTTTTACAGTCTCTTTTACGCCGACTGATAAAATTCGCGGTTCAATTATTTATATCCCCCCTTTTGCAGAAGAAGCAAATCGCTGTCGTGAGTCAGCTACTCAGCAAGCACGACAATTTGCAGAAAATGGTTATGTCTGTTTACTTGTAGATCTATATGGCTCAGGGGACAGTGCAGGTGATCTGGTAGATGCTACCTGGGAAATATGGAGAAAAGATGTACTTGCAGCCGCTGCCTGGATAGATCAACACATTGAAGATTGTGCTTTAATATTATGGGGAATGAGGCTGGGAACTTTATTAGCAGCTGATATTGCTGCTCAGGATCCAGAGCGTTTTAAAAAATTGATTCTCTGGCAACCTGTTCTTAATGGAAAGACATATTTAACTCAGTTTCTGAGACAAAGAGTCGTATCGCTTCTGGAAAGGAATGAACCTGCTGAAACTACCGCACAAATGATACAAAAACTTGAACAAGGTCTAGCTGTTGAAGTTGCTGGATATGCGCTTCCTGGGGATCTGGCAATGCAAATAATAAGAAATACATTTAAACAATTCTCTCAGCTTGAAAAAGTCGCGATTACATGGCTGGAAATTGTAGCTTCGGAAGAAAATAATATTTCAATAGCCAGTCAGCGCTTTATTGATGAGTTGACCAAAAATGGGGGGACTATAAACTCGTTAGCTGTAGTTTCACCCTCAATTTGGACGCTTCAAAAGAGAACGTATGCTCCCGAGTTAATAAATGCAACTCTGAAAATTATTTAAACCATAAGATGTAGAGAAATGCAGATGAATTCTCAAGAAAAAGCCCTGGTTTTTTATTGTAATGGCGAACCTTTAATTGGAATTGTTCATATTCCTGATAACCCTCGTAGACAGGGCGTTATATCTATCGTTGCAGATGCGCCTCAATACCGTCCAGGAAATTGTCGGCAATTACTCCAATTTGCACGCTATCTTGCCAGTAACGGAACTCCGGTTTTACGTTTTGATTACCGGGGAATGGGGGATTCCGGTGGAACATTTCCTGGTCTGGAAAGGGAGGATGATATTGAAGCAGCACTTTCTATCTTCATAAAAGAGGTTCCAGAAATGAAGGAAGTTATACTTTACGGAGGATGTGATGCCGCCTCTGTCATTGCTATTCACGGGTGGCGTTTTCCTGAAGTTACTGGCTGGGTATTGGCAAATCCCTGGGTACATACAGAAGAAGGTCATGCTCAGGTAATGATAGAGCATTATTATCTGGAAAGGTTGAGGTCACGAGATTTCTGGAATAAAATATTTTCTTTTAATTTCGATTTAAAAGAATCACTCTATTCTTTTTTGCAAATTCGAAAAACTGCCAAAAGTGAAAAAAACAAAGGATTGTCTAATGAAATTGATCCGGCAGATATTTCACAACCTTTTGAATTGCGTATGTTTGCCGGATGGAAAAAGTTTGCAGGACGTGTATTGATCATCAAGGGAGATAGAAGTATTGTGGCAAAAGAATTTGACTCTTTTGTGGAACAATCAGCAACGCGAAAACAATTGCTTGGGCGTGAAAATGTGCAGCAATTTGTCGTGAAGAATGCTGATCATGCTTTTTCAATACCTGAAGCGCGTGATGCTTTGTTTTTAGCTGTAAATGACTGGTTAGAGGCGTGGCATTAGGAAGGTGGCAGTAATTATTTGCCAATCTTTGAAAGTGATAGCTATATAATTCCAATTTCTTTTGCAGATTAAAATCTTACCAGATTTATTAGGAATTTATTTATCGCCTTCCTTAGGAACGTGCACGAAATAACATGAACAACTAGCTTGTATTTTTGTCCGCCTTCTGAGTTGTAGCTTCGGTTACATAGCTTGCCATGCGCCCTCCGTTGCGCCTTGAATACGAACAAAAATCCTGCGCTAGTTGCTCAAGTTATTTCGTGCTCATTCCTTAATTACTGGCATCCCCTTACTTAATAAATACAACTCAACGACTATGGACTGAAAGTCCATAAGTTGATTTAAGAGCGGCTGAAAGTCGTTTCAGAATAGTTTTGATATTTTTATAGTACATAATTCTACTATCAGCACAAAATCCTTTTTCTTTTTTGGCACAGAGAACACAAAGGTCACAGAGTGAAAATAACTTATAAATGCATAATATCTCTGTGACCTCCATGTTCTCTGTGTCAAATTAAGATATGTAGCAGCTAAAGCCTTGCATTAAAGTGCATAGTTTTGACTAGCGTACTGAGACAATAAAAGAAGTTACCACCATAATAAATAGGATGGGTCATGAAGAATGAAAAAAAATCACCGTTCTTTTCCATAGTAATTGCAACAAGGGACAGAGCTGAGTTATTTAAGATAGCACTTGATTCAATTTTTTCGCAGGATTTTACAGATTTCGAAATTCATGTGGTCAATGACGGTTCAACTGGTAAAAATATTGATTTATATAAAGAAATTGAGAAAAACTATCCAGAAAAAGTTACCTTTCATTATCTGACATATAGGCCTAGTGGACATGGTCATAGTTATTCGGTAAATTTTGGAGCCTATTATTCCCAAGGGGAATATCTGTGCTTTCTTGATGATGATGATTATTGGATTGATAGTCATCATTTAAGTAGAGCGGCCAAATCGATATCCGAAGCAAAAAAACCTATTGATCTATTTTACACCAATCAAAAAGCCTATTTTAGTGATGGTAGTAGGAATGAGGAGACTTTGTGGCTAGACAATCTTGAACAATTTCTCCTTAAAAGCACTCAAGATGAGCAAGGTAGTTATCTTGTCGATCTTCCATTATTGTTAAAGGTTGAAGGTTTTGCACATATAAATTGTTCTATTATTTCAAGAGATTTATTTAATAATATTAAAGGATTGGATGAACATATTCGTTATGAAAATGATCGAGACTTTTATATCAGGTCAATAGATCTAGCAGATAATATCCTCTATAACCCAGCATTTGTTTCTAAACACCGCATTCCTGATCAGAAACTCGCTAATAATTTGTCCACTGTGATTTCTGGTCTTGAAAAGAAAATATTTCAAATGCGTGTCTATGATAAAGGCATAATTCAATCTAAGAACCAGATGCTAGTTGAACTCTGTAAAAAAGGTAGAGGCCATGAATTAAAATATATTGCAGAACGTCTGGCAAGTACCAAGCAATATTCCCTTGCTTTTTATTATGCTAGAAGTGCTTTGGGAGCAGCTCCTACTATAAAATGGATGCTTTATACAATCTTGCTTTTAATTAAAAGTAAATTAGGTCATTCGCAATAAATAAATCAGCACACTTACATTAATAAACAGAATTTTTTCTAATAGAGATACATATGATCAATCTTTTTAAGGCTCTGCTACAAAATCCTTGCATAATTTTTCAGAATAAAAACATATTTCTGATAAGCCATATGCGGGGAAATACCAGTTTATTAAGCCATTTATTAGGTAGCCATCCTTCAATAGAAGGTTATTATGAAATGCATATTGGCTATTACAGCTGGAAAAGTCTATACAGGCAAAAGCTAGTCTATCTGCAAGAGCACAGTTTAAAGAAGAACAGTCGCTATTTTTTTGACAAAATTTTACATAATGATCACCAGGTATCTGGAGAACTATTAAGTAGAGAAAATAGTAAGGTGATTGTAATGATACGTGAGCCAGAACAAACAATTAAAAGTATCGTCAGTTTATACAGAAAAATTGAACCATCACATGAATATTGCAATATCGAACAAGCATCTGAGTATTACAGAATACGCTTGGCAGAAATAAAAAAAATTGCTCAAAGATTAGAGGGTGATTTTTATTTTGTCCAATCAAACCTTCTTAAAAGTGAGCCAGAAGTTACCTTATCTAAATTAAGTAATTGGTTAGGCCTTGATAGTCCAATATCGACTACTTATAATCAGTTTAAGAAAACAGGTGAAAAAAGATATGGTGATTCATCAGAAAATATTTTAAGTGGAAAAATACAAAAATCTGTTACAGATTATTCTGATCTTGTAATTGATTCGAAAATACTGGAACCATTAAATGAACTTTATAACGATGTTTTGAGTGTTTTATCATCATAGAGATTTTAATTCAATAGAAGAAGAATACTTGGCGCGGATACGGGGTTCTAGTGGTCGATTTTAGCAGTGAAAAGCGTTTATTGAAACAGTTTTTTCTCTGCCTGTTTTAGGCAAGTCGCAATAAATAAACTACTAATATTGCTGGTCTTTTGACAAAAAACTACTCGCTATAAATTCCGTATCAGCACGAAGTAGAGTGTAATAAAGCCTGCAAAAAAGATAAATCATCCCATTTATTTAAAAGTTGAATTAACAACTTATGAGATCCTTTCCACTGTTTTTAACTACTTTTGGTATGAGTGGGATAGTTTACTGCGAACTGAAAGTTGATGGGATTCAATTTTCTTCAAAAAGAATTTTATTTGAATTTCAAGGTAAATTACTTGGTTTTGAATTTCTTTTTATTATGATTCTATTATTTGTAATGAATCATTAATTTGTTAGACTGCGCATAGGCTATCATTGAGGTTATTTTTGGTATTGCTGAATAATACTAAGATACTTAGCCGTTAAGGTGGTTTCTTGTATTGATTCGCGTTGACTATATAACAAAGCTGCTGCACTGTATTTTTGGTATTCTGTTTCGTTATACCAAAGTTTGGTCAGAGCATTTTTCCACATCTCAATCGGTGAATCAGGGGGGATTAACATTCCCCCTGGACCAACAGATTCAATAAAACCACATTTACCTGTTGCAATAACCGGTATACCATTTACATGTGCCTCGACGGCAATTCTTCCCCACGCTTCAATACAAAAATTCTCTTTATTTGGCGTAGGCGCAATCACAATCTTGGCAAGTTTATATATCTCGCGCATGTTTTCTGTTCTCTTAAGTAACGTTACATTATCCAGTTCATGGATAGAATTGAGCGTTTCTTTACTGGGGAGATACCATGCCTCTAAAAAAATATAAGGGATATCAGGCGTGGACTTTGCTAATTCAATAACCGTGTCCAAACCTTTTTGTGGTGACGGGTTTATAAATAAAACATGGCTTCTAAGCATGGTTGTTTTGTAATGGTTATATTTAACGATGGGATAAATATAATCAGGATAATAATCAAGAGATAATCGTTTTTTTATCTCGTGAGACATGAAGGAAGAGTTAGTCATGATTTTTAATCCATTAACTAATTCAGGGGTTAATGGTTTGCTCTCAGCCCAAAATGATTGCAGAGATAAAATGTATAAAATAACGGGGATATTTTTAGACTTACAGAGTTCTATATTGTATTTGCCATTTATATTAATGGCACTGGGGTGAACAATGACCAAGTCTGGTTGAAAATCAGATAATAATTCTGCAAATTTTTTTTCAGAATTAACAACACGGAATAAGTTATAGCCTTTACTTTTATCAATATAGAATTTTTTTGAAAAAAAAACCTTTATTAATGTTTTGTAAAAAAAGTAAGAGGGTGTTTTTTTTAATTCTGATAAAACCGATACTTCAATATTGTTTTTTATCAATATCTTACATTCAATATCAGTGGTTATGGATGAGCCACTGACAAATTGTGGTAAATATGCGTCTGTAAAATAAAGTACTTTCATAAATTGAAATAGAAAAGTGAAGGGACTTTGAGAATATTGTATTGATAAGTATTACTGCTCAATTTTCTGTGTATTTTAAAGAAATTTTTGATAAATATATCCTCTATAAAAACTTGCTTTCCATGATTCTATTATAGACTTGTTTTTAGAGTTGTATGTTTGCTCAATCACTGCTAAAAATTGTTTTTTTAAATATAAAAGAAGTAGCCAATAAGGCAGACCTAAAATAGTATATTCATCAGTAAAATTTTTATTTTCATTCAAACTATTTCCTCTTCCACACCGAAAAGCGCGCCCCATTAACCATTTTTTTGTTAATTGTTCTTTGTGAATAATATGTTTTACTCTAGAATTCTCAGTGTAAAAACAGCGAGAATGATGGTTCTTAACCATTCTTTTTACAAATTCCGTTTCACTGCCCATCGCATAATTTAAACAGTTGGGGCCAATTGATCCGTTAAATTGAGTTCCCTTTTTAAACAGAGATGTTCTCACCATCATATTACCCCCGAAGACAGACCCCGCTTCTATTTCACCTGAAACAATATTATCCGAGGTTAAACCATAGGCTATAGATTTTGGAATACTTTCAAAAAATTCAGGGAAGGGCGATTTCGGCCATTGCGGTAATATTTTCCCTGTAAAAATTTCAAATTCAAGCCGTTGATTAGCACAATGTAAATATTCTAGAACCCAATCAGGGTCTGGAATAATATCATCATCAGTCAAGATAACTAAATCACCTTTAATTGATTTTAATCCACGATTCAACGCATTATTTTTGCCTTTTTTTGCTTCATAAAGATATTCTATCGGCAGTTTATCTTGAAAACTTTTTATGATTTCTGCGGTGTTATCGGTACTGCCATTATCAACAGCAATCACTTTCCATTTATTATTAGGTATTTGCAGATGACAATAGGCATCAAGCATTTGAGGTAAAGAATCGCTACCATTATAAGTAGCGAATAGAATGGAAATCATATAGCAAAGAGTGCGTTTAAATTAGTTAATGATTAAAATGTGAGGTGATAATTAACAGAGGTTCAGTATAGTGGATAATCTTGTACGGA
>CAYNRB010000132.1:0-8852 GCA_964399475.1 uncultured Methylomarinum sp. | reverse complement strand
ACTATTTATGCAACGCTGAAGCGTGGAAAAAAAGACAAGTAAAATGTTAAATTAATTATGCTTGGGTACTTATGTACCTGTTATAGCGACATTGGTTTTATATCCGATGTGAAATAAAATAACCATAGATTTATTTAAGAATCATTAAATTTGATTATACTTCACCTCTGGAGTGCTAAAACATGTTTTAGCACTCCAGAGGTGTTAATGAGTCAATATTGTAGAGCGGACTTTAGTCCGCACCGCTGAATATTAGCGGACTAAAGTCCGCTCTACAATAATAAAATCTCATAATAACTCACTCGACTATATAGTAACCGCGCAAAAAATATAGGAATGCGCGTAAAATTAAGTACGTTAATTCGCCTTATTATTGTTTGAAATCAAAACGACTAGAGTGTAAGGAGCGTGCACGAAATAACCTCGACAACTGACTTTGTCTTTTTGTCCGTCTTCCGTGTTGTGGCAACAGTTGCGTAGCTTGCTATGTGCCTGTTTCCACGCCTCGGTAATTGCTTCTGCATTTCTCTATCTACACACGTCCATGTGTTAGTTGAAGACAAACAAAAATCCTCCGCCAGTTGCCGAACTTATTCCGTGCGGGTTCCTAATCGGCGATACTTGCAAATCCTGATTCTAGCTATTATTCCTGAAAACTTCAGGCTGATAAGAATACAAACTACGGGTCTAAATCATTTTGCGCATGTTCCTAAAATAAATGAAATCAAAAATAACTGACTGTGTCCTTTGTAGCCAGCCTGTTGAAATACCTGGTTTCAGATTAGAAACCCAAAGTGGTCAAATAGATTTTTGCTGTGAAGGCTGTTTAAGTATTTACCGTTTATTAAATTATAAAAATATTATCCCCAATAAAGAGAAAAAAAATGAAAGCTTGTGAACAATGCGCCGCTGACAGAGTTCAGATTGGATCCAATCATCAAAAAATGTCGGTTCTTTCCAGAACAATTGGTCTGATATTGGTTTATCTTCCTATATTTACTTTACCTTTTGTGATAGCCAGTGCTTATCTTACCTATTACAGCCTGATTTTCAGTGGCGCCAAAAATCTAAAAAAATGGGGGGATTATATTCCAGAAAGATCCAGTCACCGCTATACTTTCAAAGAGCAGATCACCATGGATGGCTCTTTTAAACTAAGTTTTGCGCAATCTAAACTCTATTGGATTGTAAATTGCACTCTGTATTGCCCCTATAGTGTTGCATTGTTTGAATGGCATGCATATCTGGTTAAAGTGGTTGAAAATTGGTGGTGTCCATTCTCACACGCTAATAAAGAGAATTACAAGAATGCTTCAATAGACAAGTCTTTCTGGCATATTTATCCAGAAGATAGTGTTAAATTGACTGAAGAAGACCGAACCAATCCTATCTTCACAGACGAACATGATAAAGATTTAAAATAGTTTAGCCACCAGCTTTTTATTTATTAGGAAGTTAAATAACTGAGTGTATTGCAGCGTGATCATCGCAGTAATGGTTAGCCTGCTAAAACATGTTTTAGCAGGCTAGAATTTTAACTATTTGACATCGCTAATAATTTAGAAGGGTTGTAAGTGATACAAAAAGGACTAAAATTCTGATTAATGGTTTATTTTCAGAATATTTAAATTTATTAATTATCAATAACTTGACATTAAAATCCATCACAAGTGATTCAACCACATTCTCTAATAGAAGTTAGTCACTCTCTGCTCTGAATTTAATAGGCTTCTTTATATTATGCAAATAGGTTCTTACACGCTTAAAAACAAACTTATTCTTGCACCCATGGCGGGTATTACTGATCGTCCTTTTCGAGAATTATGCAGGCAGTTTGGTGTGGGTCTGGCTGTATCAGAAATGGTTGCTTCAAACCCCGCTTTACAAAAACACAAAAGAACCTTGCTAAAGCTTGATCATACGGGTGAAAGCGGATTTCGATCTATACAAATCTTAGGTACCGATCCACAACAAATGGCAGACGCTGCAAAATTAAATCAGCAACGAGGGGCTCAGATTATTGATATTAATATGGGCTGTCCGGCAAAAAAAGTCTGTTCAGTTGCGGCTGGCTCAGCATTACTCAAGAATGAAACATTGGTTCGGAAAATTCTGGATAAAGTGGTCAATGCAGTTGAAATTCCCGTTACCCTTAAAATTCGTACAGGTTGGGATAAAAATAATAAAAATGCTGTTAATATAGCCCGAATTGCCGAACAATCTGGAATTGCAGCATTAACTATTCATGGAAGAACACGAGCTTGTAAATTTTCTGGGAATGCAGAATATTCCACAATCAAACAAGTTAAACAAGCGGTTAACATTCCTATTATTGCCAATGGTGATATCGTTTGCGCAGAAAAAGCTAAGCAAGTATTAGCATACACGGGAGCTGATGCTATTATGATAGGCAGGGCGGCACAGGGTAAACCTTGGATTTTTACGGAAATTCAACAACAACTCACTCAGCATAAAACCTATAAGTCTCCGACTATTGAAGACATACAATCAATAGTCAATACCCACCTGGAGAGCTTATATAGTTTCTATGGCAGTATTAGCGGTGTCAGAATAGCTCGCAAACATATTGGTTGGTATTTTGATAATTTAGGCTCAGTATCAATCGTTCAAAAAAAACAAATTTATCAAATGCTAAATCCATCTCAACAAATAGCTATGGTGAATACTGTATTTTCTAATACAGAATTTGTTACATTTAATTCCTAAATAATTTAAAAGCAATGCAACAAAGCACTGATATTATCAAAATAAAAAGGGAAAACAGCCTGTCCGTGACTTTATCGGATCATGTAAAAGAAACCGTTGAGCAGTATTTTTCTCAACTGAATGGACATGATACAGCAGGCTTGTACGCAATGGTTATCAGTGAAGTTGAAAAACCTTTGTTAGAAGCAACCTTGAAATATTGTAATGACAATCAAACAAAAGCCTCTAAAATATTGGGTTTAAGCCGTAGTACATTACGCAAGAAAATAGAACTCTATCAGCTTTAAGAATTGCAGGAAATAACTTGCAAGTGAGGCTTTAGCCTCAGCCAAAACAACGCGAGACTAGAGTCCCATTTCTCTTGAGAGTTGTTAACTTTGTTTCATCAAACCACCTGATAAATTCTACTTGCCTTTTTGTCCATTATCATTTATTTAACAATCGTTCTGTTCGAATGAATTCATATAAAGAACTGCGTTATAATGCACCCGATATTTAATTCCCCTTTCCAGCTTTATTGCCTGGATGTATGAAGTAAAAAAATTAACATTATTATCTACAAAAAAATCCTTGAGGTCTGCATGAACAAAAAAATTACCCGCGCTTTGGTTAGTGTTTCCGACAAAACCGGAATTCTAGAGTTTTGTCGAGAACTGAGTCAATTGGGTATTGAAATACTTTCAACAGGTGGTACAGCTAAATTATTGGCTGAAAATCAGGTTGCCGTGACAGAAGTTTCAGATTACACGGGGTTTCCAGAAATGATGGATGGTCGTGTTAAAACTTTACATCCTAAAATTCATGGGGGAATTTTAGCGCGAAGAGGAACCGATGAAGAGGTGATGCAGGCTAATGATATTAAACCAATAGATCTAGTTGTGGTTAACTTATACCCATTCGAAGAAACAGTTACCAAACCAGACTGCGATCTAGAAATGGCTATTGAAAATATTGATATTGGTGGGCCGACCATGATTCGTGCCGCAGCCAAAAATTATAATGATGTCACTGTTATTGTTGACCCCAATGATTATCAATCAGTTCTGGATGAATTGAATAGCAATGATGTCTGTATTTCAAAACAATCACGATTTAATTATTCATTAAAAAGCTTTGAACACACGGCTGCTTACGATACCGCCATTTCTATTTATCTAGCCACTGTAGATAATGTTCAATTTCCTAAAACCTTGAATCTGCAATTTCATCACACTCAAACCATGCGATACGGAGAGAATCCACATCAAAATGCGGCTTTCTATACTGAAAAGAATCCTCAACCAGGTAGTATTGCTGCTTCTAGACAGTTACAGGGCAAAGAACTGTCATACAACAATATTGCAGATGCCGATGCTGCTTTGGAATGTGTTAAATCGTTTTCAGAAAAACCAACTTGCGTCATTGTTAAACACGCGAATCCTTGTGGTGTTGCCCAAGCAGATGATCTATTCAACGCTTATGATTTAGCCTATGCAACAGATCCAACTTCTGCTTTCGGTGGCATTATTGCCTTTAATCAGGCACTGGATGAAAACACCGCAGCTGAAATTATTAAACGCCAGTTCGTTGAAGTGATTATTGCTCCAGAAATCAATTCCAAAGCTAAAACTATTTTGTCTGAAAAAAAGAATATCCGGGTGTTGGAATGTGGGCAATGGCAAGCTGAAAATATACCTGTATTTGATTTCAAACGCGTTGCCAGTGGTTTACTAGTGCAAGACAAAGACTTCGGTCAAATTACAGAAGATGATATTAAAGTCGTGAGCAAACGCATACCAACTGAACAAGAAATTGCAGATATGTTATTTGCCTGGAAAGTCGGTAAATTTGTTAAATCCAATGCCATTGTTTACTGTAAAAATGGACAAACAATTGGGGTGGGTGCTGGACAGATGAGCCGAGTTTATTCTGCAAAAATTGCAGGGATCAAGGCTAAAGATGAAGGCTTGGTTGTACCAGGGTCGGCGATGGCTTCAGATGCTTTCTTTCCCTTTAGAGATGGAATAGATGCGGCAGCAGAAGCAGGTATTACTGCAATTATTCAGCCGGGTGGTTCAATGAGAGATAATGAAGTCATTAAAGCAGCTGATGAACATGGTATTACCATGGTTTTTACCGGTATGCGTCATTTCAGACATTAATACTTTAACCACTAATGCAGGTAGAGGTTTGTAATACCTCTACAGTGCCAAGTTTTATAACATTTGGTATACTTCGCACGGTTGCGGATTTCTAGCGTCGATTTTTGCCGATAGACTACGTTGCTGAAACAGTTGCGTAGCTTGCTATGCGCCCGTTTCAGCGTCTTGCTATCGACAAAAACCAACTCGCTAACAATTCCGCAACCGTGACCGCGCGAAGTATAAGTAAGCGACTCAATCGGTAATTTTTTCAACCGATTTTTGATTTCAAAAATTCATTCTATTAACTCCCTCCACAATTTTCTATAAACGAGAAATTTCAATGCAAATACTCATTGTTGGTAATGGCGGCCGTGAACATGCCTTAGCCTGGAAATCTATACAATCAAAAAATGTAAGCCATGTTTTTGTTGCCCCAGGAAACGCAGGAACAAGTTTAGAAAAAGGTATCTCAAATATTAATGTAAGTAGTGATGATATCCCTGCTTTAATCCAATTTGCCCAACAAGAAAACATAGGCTTAACAATTATTGGTCCCGAAGTTCCTTTGGTTGCAGGGATTGTTGATGCTTTTTCAGAGGCAGGTTTAAAATGTTTTGGTCCCACTGCAAAAGCCTCACAACTTGAAGGCTCTAAAACCTTTTGTAAAGATTTTATGATCAGACATCATATTCCAACGGCTAAATACCAGACATTTACTGAACCTCAGCCTGCTATTGATTATATAAAATCCAATGGTGCGCCTATTGTAGTTAAAGCCGACGGTCTAGCAGCGGGAAAAGGGGTCATTGTAGCTGAAACTGAACAGCAGGCGATTGAAGCAGTTGAAGATATGCTTTCTGGCAATGGTTTTGGAGAAGCAGGTTACCGTGTTGTCATCGAAGAATTTTTAAGCGGTGAAGAGGCTAGTTTTATCGTTATTGCAGAGGGTGATAATGCCTTGCCTATGGCAACATCACAAGATCATAAAGCTCGCGATAATGGTGATAAAGGGCCTAATACAGGAGGTATGGGAGCCTATTCTCCCGCACCGATACTGACAACAGAGATGATCAAAAAAGTAATGGATGAAATTATTTATCCTACTTTGCGTGGTATGCAAAAAGAAGGTGCATCCTACACGGGTTTTTTATATGCTGGCTTAATGATCAATAAAGACAACTCTATCAAAGTATTAGAATACAATTGTCGTTTTGGTGACCCTGAAACACAACCCATTTTGATGCGTTTGAAAAGTGATTTGGTTGAATTATGTTTAGCTGCTTTGGATAAAAATCTCAATAATCAAAATACTGAATGGGATGAACGACCTGCATTAGGGGTTGTTTTAGCATCGGGAGGTTATCCAGATCAATACGAAAAACATCAGCCTATCTCAGGATTACCTACAGAAGAATCAGTGGATAGCAAGGTATTTCATGCTGGAACTTGTTTAAAAGATGATGAGATTGTGACGTCAGGTGGACGTGTGTTATGTGCTTGTGCGTTAGGCGATACTATTT
The DNA here is from genome assembly GCA_964399475.1 of uncultured Methylomarinum sp. GTDB lineage: Bacteria > Pseudomonadota > Gammaproteobacteria > Methylococcales > Methylomonadaceae > QPIN01. The sequence goes on along the minus strand of CAYNRB010000132.1, from coordinate 2,482 downwards.
ATGATGCACAACAGAAAGCTTATGAGCTGACTAAAAAGATTCAGTGGGATAAGGTTTTTTATAGAACAGATATTGGTTATAAAGCGATAAAATAAGCAAAATGATAGCAAGTTATACTCGAAAGGTTTGCTATTAATCATTGAATTATAGATCGTACAAATTTCTTATTGCTAAAACTGTGAAATCATCTACATTTAATGATAGTAACTAAATTAAATGCCAAATATTCAATAGGTTTCTATTGTCAAATCAAGTTATTATTTTTTAGAATAACGCTCAGATAAAAATTATTGTTATAAAAGACAGGTTTTCTTTTTTATAGCCCTTAAAACTAAAATAATTATCTAACAGACATATTTATTCGAATAGGCAGCAATCCAAAGGATAATAATAAATGAGTATAAATGTGGGTATCGTTGGGCTTGGAAGAGTTGGGCGTTCAATGCTTCGTACCAATTACATTCATTCTAAAGCTGGCAGATTCAGTATTTGTGTTTTGTGTGATGTCATGCCAATTTCGCAAGTCGCTTATTTAATTGCCAATGATAGTACCTATGGAAAAGCCCCCTTCACTGTTGATTTTGAAGGAGATGATCTTATTATTGCTGGTAAAAAAATTCATTATTTGCAAGTCGATCGGCGCCAAGGCCTTGAAAAAAACAGTAGCATAGTAACATTGAGAAATTTAGCTATAGATGTTCTGATTAATGCAACAGGAACCGCTGTTATTGATGATCTTCGTTATCTTATTGAATTAGAAATTACTAAAAAGGTTATCTGTAGCTGGAATATAACTGGCTGTGATATTAGTCTAGTTTATGGTGTAAATGATCGTGAATATGATCCTGCTAAACATGATATTGTCTCTGCAAGTACCTGCACAGGTAACGCGATGGCTCCCTTAGCCTATATTCTTGATAAGCATATAGGTATTGATTACGCCAGAATAATAACCATTCACCCTGCTTTGTCAGATCAACATTTACTGGATGGTTATCATAAAGGCGCACATTTAGGTAGAACTCAGGCCGCTTCAATAATACCCACTCAAACCAATGTCGGTGCTTCAACCGCATTAGCATTACCTTCACTTGCGGGAAAATTGGATTCTTTTTCCTATAGAGTACCTACAGAAATCGTATCAATTATGGATGTGTCAGCAAATCTTTCTCGGGAAACATCATTAGAGGAATGTAAAGAGCTTTTTGATAATTATTCAAAAAAAGAGATGAAAGGCATACTTCATTGTGATTATGGGTGTTGGGGTCATGAAAAAGTCAGTATAGATTTTATCGGAACAGAATATTCATTAATTATATTAATGAATCACTTAACGGTTAGTAATGGACGACAAATCGGTATTTCACTCATGCATGATAATGAAAGAGGTTATTGTTGCCGTGCATTAGATGTGATTGGAGTAATAGAAAGAAATCTTTGAAAACAATAGTTTATAGACCCTAGATGCTAATACTGCTTAATTAAGAAATTAAACTTACATTCCAAACCTAAGCAAAAAATGGAATTAAATTGCCTACATTTTTCATGAATGTTCCCATTGAAAGAAGAAATATCTAAATAAAGTCACGTATATCCTAGTTGAGGGAGGCATCACGCAGATATTCCCGTTTTTTTGAATTTTAATAAGCCAGAATAGTATAAAGAGACTCAATCAGCGCCATAAAGAAACAGCAAATAATTTAAAAAATAAATCTTGCAATTCCTCGAAATTTTCAAAAAAATGTCCGTTTAAATTAACTCATAAACGGATATCACCCATGCTTAAAGACCTGACACTTTCGGAACATATTCTGCAACACTGTAATGAAAGTATGGAACGTGCCCTGTTAGCAGAACGACATCCTTTGTGGCCACGTTCATGTCCAGAGTTGAATGACATTGACTTTATTCAACTTGGAATGTGCGCTATATCAGTGCAATGGATAGATAGTGGTCGCCATTTTCTCCAAACCAATGAAGGGATTTATGGTCAGTTGCTTCCGCACTCAACGTATTTTAAATCACTTAAGTCACCCAGGCGAACTCGTATACTCCCCCTGTGTCAGAATAGTTGTCGCCTCTAAAATTCACTTTAGAGGAGAGAAAAATGAGTCAAAAATATACAGAAGGCTTTAAAATACAAGCCGTAGAAAAAGCCCTTAACCGATCATCTGAAATAACACAGACAGAGATGGCAAACACATTGGGAATTAGTCGTTCAACGTTGCAACGATGGATTACTCAATCTAAGAACCATCAATGGGAACCGATTTCAGTTAATACACCCACACTTGTACCGACCATGATAGAAAAAGAGAAAAGACTTCAGGACTGGAGTTCAGAAGAGCGCCTTAAACTTATCATAAAAAGTGAAGGGTTTGAGCGAAGAAGACTGTAATAAACTGTGTCGAAGCCAAGGTGTTTTTTCCACTCATATTAAAGAGTGGAAACAACAGTTTATTACTGGAATGGTCTCGTCACC
>CAYNRB010000131.1:0-8885 GCA_964399475.1 uncultured Methylomarinum sp. | reverse complement strand
AATTATTTGTAATCTGAAGTTTCCCAGTTTTTAAATCGACAGAACCCACTATAGATAAGGGGTTTTAATTTAGCTGGTTTTGCCTCAAATGTAGCAAACCCCAATTTTAATGGTTTCTCTTTATACGTCACGGCGAAAATAATTGGGAAACTTCAGTTTGTAATTTATTTTATCGAAAATCACCCCGATAGCCCAGTACTATAGACAAATAATAAAATATCCTCCATAATCACTCCAATAACAGGTTTATCCATTAGGGGATTGATTGTGAAGAAAAAATTTTATTTTGCTGCGGCTTTATTATCAGCTACACCGTTAGCTAATGCAGAGTTGTTCAGCGATACCTTTAATATCACAGCTTCGGGTGCAAATTCAGTTGGCTATCTTGATTTTACAATTAATTCTACCCAGACGGTAGATATTTTCACCACATCTGCTTCCAATCAAACCTCAGCTATTGATCCTGAAATTTTTGTTTTTGAAGGCTTTGCTTCTACCCTGAATTCTAGTTCTGTTTTAATCGGTAATGATGACGATAGCTGTCCAGATAGCCGATGCGGCTCTTCAAGTACTTTTAGAAATGCATTGCTTGATGATATTACTTTAAATCCTGGCGACTATACCATTGCTGTTTCTGACTTTGATTTTTCCCTTGATGAAGCCATCAATGGAAGCAATAACAACGAACTTACTGGCGATGTTACTGTAAAAGTAACCAGTTCCGGCATTATAGATACAACTACACCGGTAATAACTAATCAACAAACGCTAGCAGAACAGCAAGCAATCGCTCAGCTTGAATTGGAGGCTCAGCGTAGCCAGCAAGTTATTCGACAGACTACAGTAGAAATTTCACAACATCTAGCTTCTGAAATTCCTCGATCTTTTGGCTTCAGTGCTAACCCGTTAGGTGCCTCAGCGGATGAGCCGAGTACTTTTTTACCCGATGTGTTCTGGGGCAAAGCTAGCTATACCAATCTAAGTGATGATGATGGCCCCCGAGATTATGTGACGGATTTATATCAGTTTGTAGGCGGAATTGATAAACAGATAGGTGATTTTTACGTTGGTTCTGCTTTAACCTATGTCTATGGTGATTCACGACAAACCGGAAATAGTAACAACTCAAACACCATAGGAATTACACCTTATCTTGCCTATAAGATAAACCAGAACTTTTTTGCATCGGCTCTGGCTGGATATAACTACACACATATTAATGGAACCAGTAATAATAATGATGCCGATGTGCATGATTATTATGGAGAATTTAATCTTAATGGTTTTTATGTTCTGGATTCATTTATCTTTAAGGGTCGTGCTGGACTACGATATAAGCACAACTTTACATCCTTAAAAAATAGCCTGGATTCTGACTTTGATGAATTGGTCTGGTTGGGTGATGCTGAACTGGGATATACAGTCAATGAATCACTCACTGTTTATACAGGCACGCTGTATGAATACCGAGACCGAGAAGCCTACAATACTTCACCTTTTAGAGGCGTAAGTTCTTCAAAAATTCATGATGGTGTTGTTTATGTCCGTGCCGGGTTTGATTATCATGTCGCTACTGATGTTTATCTGGGTTTAAGTGCTTTAACAGAAGTAACCGATGAAGACAATGATATTTATACAGTAAGCTTTAACGTACGTATAGAATTATAACTATATTCATTGCCTTGCTAAGATTATCGTAGCCTTGATGTAATGAAATCAAGATTTTATCTAGCGTTACCGGGATGTCGAATTACGTTTTTTCGCTGCGCTAAAAAATCTTATCTAACCTACCTGGCTACAGGTTGATTGATGACAAATGAACTCAATCAACCGTTCTATTAGTCAATAAAAAGATGAAATATAAATGAAGAAACTGATTCCAATAAACCAGCTTCAAAATATTTCGATTTCTGTTGATATGAAGGAAGATTAAATGCATTATTGGATCTAGATTTCTTTTTAACTGTCTGGGCTTTGTATTTGGCGGCTAGCAATTGTCCCCCTGCTTTTTTCCATTCCATTAAGTGGGTGATCTCGCCACTTTCTACCCAGATGCCATGTTTTGTACATTTGTCTACAATAACACCGCTCTTATGCCCAAAACTGACCCTATTCATTAAGATTCTGCAAATAGGGCATTTAATATATTTGACCTTCTGATTGATTCTATACCGATCTTTATTGATATTTTGTATCAGCTGTAGATTAGTATTAAAAGTTTTTGAAACTGAATTTTCCAGTAAAACTTCTATTTCGTCAGGATCAAAAAACAATCCAAAACAAGTTTTGCAACGCTCAATATAGAAAGGTTCATTTAAATCTAATTTTAAGGTTTGCAATGGTTTTTCGCAGTGCGGACAAATTCGAGTGGATGGTTTTCTCTGAATGCTAAATTTATGTCTACCTGTCAGATCGATGTCATTGCGGACATTACAATAAGAACATTTCGTCGTATTGGCGAGTAACGGTGCTGAACAACTATTGCATCGTGCCATTTTACATCTGATCCATAATTTCTTGTTTTTTGGTCGAATATTCTTCTTTGGAGATTAGGTCTGCTTCAAAAAATTTTTTTAGCTGGACTAGCTTCTCCATCGTATCATTTATTTTATCTGGAACTGGCGATGAATTTTGCTGGCTGAATGATTGCGCCATATTTTGCCCAAAACCAATCCCTGCTCCCATTCCCATGCCAATTCCCGCTCCTCCACCTTCATTTCGCGCAGCTTCACGCATTGCTTCTAATTGCTGTACCTTGGCATAATCTAAACCCACGGCTTTGGCAGCTTGATGCTCGGCAGTTAAATCAGATATCCGATTAATTCGTTTCAGCGTTTCATCATCGAAGTTGGTGCCTTCAATTCTAAAATCGGTCACATCAAAACCGAGTTTACGAAAAGTAATGGATAATTTTATGGAAATACCTTGGGCAATTTCCTCTAGATTTGCATCAATATCCGCAAAGCTAAATTTACTTTCAGCCAGGTAATCATTAATAGGAAGAAGAATCCGTGCAGACATAATGGTTCTAAAATCATCCACAAAAAAATCATTGTGACTGCCAACGACATTGACAAAGAAATTTTGAGGGTCGTAGATTTGGTAGCTATAATTACCAAATGCTTTAAGACCAACTGGGAATTTATACTTGGGGTCTTCATATTTAATCACAGACTTAGTGCCCCATTTTTGATCCAGAATCTTGCTTTTTTTATAAAAATAGATCCCAACTTTATGCTCACTTTCGAAAAATTGCATAAATTTAGACACAGTAGTCCAAAAAGGAATATTGTCTGTTTCTAAATTAATCATTCCCTCGTTTTCAATAACTGACTGTACCTTACCCTCATAGACAAAAATACAACCTTGTCCTGGACCTACGATGAGTTTGGATGCATTTTTAATTTCATCCCCATTTTCCGTCCATTGTGATAATAAAATATTTTCAGGTGGGTTATTCCATTCAATAACTGAACGAAGCTGTCTTTTAATACCGTTTAGTAATGCCATATCACTCTCAAAGTAAACCATTAATTTGTTATGATTATAGTAAATTTTTAGGGGGTCTGTGATGTTAAGAGCGTATAAAACCAATTTACCAATAATTGGAAAAAATGTTTATATTGATGAAAGTGCTATTGTGATAGGTAATGTCACGCTGGGGAATGATGTATCCGTATGGCCAACAGCGGTTATAAGGGGTGATGTAGAGAGTATTTATGTTGGCGATGGTAGTAATGTACAGGATGGTTCTGTCTTACATGTATCTCATGCCGGTAATTATTCGGAACAGGGGCACCCTTTGAATATTGGTAAAGGTGTCACTATAGGTCATAAGGCGGTAGTTCATGCTTGCACGGTAGGAGATTATTGCCTGATCGGAATTGGTGCTATTATTTTGGATGATGCTGTTCTAGAAGATTATGTAATGCTAGGTGCGGGTGCTTTAGTCACTCCAGGAAAGAAACTGGAGAGCGGCTATTTATATGTTGGAGCACCGGCTAAAAAGGCAAGAGAATTAAAGCAATCAGAAAAACAATTTTTAGAATATTCCTACCAGCATTATATGCATTTGAAGGATGATTATTTAGGTGAGTCGGGAACATGAATCAAGTATATATACTTCACACGGCCACGAAATCCTTAACTTTTGTCTCCCTTAAGAATCTTTTTATGCATGCGCCTAACCGCTAAAGCAACAATAATAAGCACTACAGGGATAGAAACACCGGTTATTAACGTTGGGTTTAAATTGATTCCATCGGTAGTATTGATCGCTTTAGTTATAGATCCGATCAGACCGACAATATAGCTGGTAATCGCGACTATAGACAAGCCTTCTACCGTTTCTTGCAAACGTAATTGTGTCTTTGCTCGTAAATCCATTGAGGTCAATAAAGCTTGATTTTGGCGTTCAATAGTCATATCAACCCGAGTACGTAATAGTTGCCCCGCATTGTTGATACGTTTTGACAACATTGAAAAACGAGTAGATGTTGCTCTACAGGTATTTATAGCGGGTTCTAACCGCCTATTCATAAATTCACCAATGGTTTGAAAACCTTGAATACGCTCTTCACGAAGGTCTTCAATGCGTTGCTCAACCAGTGAGTAGTAAGCGCTGGCCGCAGCAAATCGGTACTGGTGTGTGGAAATATTATTTTCAACATCGGCTGCTAAGGTAGTTAATTCATCCAGTAATTTACCGTCATCACTGCCCTGTTTTGCCATAGCGTTGGTAATTATCAACAATTGTTTATCGGCTATATTTAGTTTTGAAGCTAATTGTTTAGCGATTGGAAAAGCCAGTAATGCCATGACTCGGTAGACTTCAATTTCAAGTAACCGTTGTAATAAGCGTCCAGCCTGTCCTGGTTTTAAGTGATCATCCAGAATTAAAAACCGACTAAAGCCATCAGCATGAATTTTAAAATCGGTAAAAGCTTGTGCCGCTCCGCCTGTTACTTTGGCGCCGACCAACGCATTTCCTAAAAAAAAACTTGAAATGGATTCTATATCTGAAACTGAAGGATGATCCTCTTTAACCACAGAAACATGCGCAGCAACAACGGTCTTACCAGGTAATTGATTTAGCCAGTCAACAGGAACTTGTTCAAGAGCGAGTTTTGAAAAGGGTTCTTCGGGACTATGCTCAACACAAAAGAAATAGGAGCTAAATTCAGCATGTTGTTCCCAGCGAATCTGGAATGTATCCAGAGTCGCAGTAAAATGCATGGAATCTTCTTTTGGTGCAATTAATCCGTATCTTTCACAAAGTTTTGCCAGATGTGCTCGTTCTTGTTTTTTTTCTTCGCTGGTCATGGATAAAGCCAGAAAAGTACTTTTTACTGGGAGTTTAAGAACAATGGGGGCGCGTGCATGAACTTCGTTATGCAATATAAAACGCTGTGAATGATTTTCAGGTATTGGAAATAAAATTGTCACGAAAGGTGGGAGTAGTAATTTGGAATTTATGTTGACTTAGGAGTTGGGATATAATAAATTTAGGAAGTTTGACGCAGAATTTTGACTTCAAGGGAGTGTTAATAAAATGGGTGCGTAAGTACCCAAGCATAATTAATTTAACATTTTACTTGTCTTTTTCTCCATCTTCAGCGTTGCATAAATAGTTGCGTAGCTCGCTATGCGCCTATGTATGCAACACTGAATATGAAAAAAAATCCTGCGTAAAATTAGTTAAATTAATTATACTTGGGTACTTAGTAAGGCCTACGCAACTATTTTATTAGCGCTTCTGTGGAGTTAAAAAGCAAGTCAAAATCCGAAAGTTATTAAATTCTCACTCCTTAATATCAGCTAGATCGCACGGTGTAAGCGAGGAATAAAGAAATGCGAACTATCCGAACGCATTCCTTAGCAATGACTCAGAGCGTAGAACGATGATAAACAAATAAACGATGTACTTCCACTGTATGCTAGCATTATTTCAATTTGTTAAAATTAGAAACTCAACTGTTTTTATTGGATAATACCGCTATTAGAAATAAATTAACCCTGAATATTTCCAATTTTCTATCATTGCTTGACTATGATTCCTCTGTTCCCTCTGATTCAACTGTACTTTTTTCCATAGCTGAATAAACCGGACAAAAATTAGTATAACCCGTCGCTATTAATGCGACGCCGACTAGTAACATAATAATATCAGCAAAAAATAGTGACAACGATAATATAATAGAGCCAACAATCAAGCGAATTTTATGTTCCTTTTCTCCCACATTGATTTCAAATTTAACTAAACGTTTATAATCAAAACTCATTCTAAGCACCTCTTTTTATTTTTATAATTTAGGTATAAATGTCTCCTCGACTGATCAAATATACACAGCTCCCAGAAATGTGCAAGTGATCTCTTTGATTTTTTAAAAAAATAATTTAATGCATGATAACTCGATAATTAATTCCCTCAATGATGCGCAACGATTAGCCGTATCTGCCCCTGCTCAACCTATGTTGATATTAGCCGGTGCAGGTAGTGGAAAAACCCGTGTATTAGTCCATAGAATTGCCTGGCAAATTGAGGTTAATGGACTCTCTGCTCATAATATTTTAGCGGTAACCTTTACCAATAAAGCAGCAAAAGAAATGCGTAGCCGGGTAGAAAATCTACTGAATATTTCTGCTCAATCCATGTGGATAGGCACATTTCATGGTTTAGCTCACCGACTGTTAAGAAGGCATCCCAAACAAGCAAAATTACCCAATACTTTTCAGGTAATTGATTCGGATGATCAGCTAAGACTGATTAAACGTTTAGTAAAGGCGCTCAATATTGACGACTCACAATGGCCGCCTAAACAAGTGCAATGGTTTATTAACGCACAAAAAGATGAAGGGATTCGAGCCAGACATATGCCTGAACCCGCTGATTTGTATAATCGACAAATGTTGGTGCTTTATAAAGCCTATGAAACACAATGTGATCGCTCAGGGTTGGTTGATTTTGCCGAATTACTACTCAGGGCACATGAGTTATTAAGAGATAACGATGAGGTTTTAGAATTTTATCAAGACAGGTTTAAACAGGTTCATGTCGATGAATTTCAGGATACCAATACCATCCAATATGCTTGGTTGCGTCTGCTAACTGAAGGAAAAGACAACCTGTTTGTAGTCGGAGATGATGACCAATCCATCTATGGCTGGCGAGGAGCAAAAATAGAAAATCTACATAGTTTTCAATCCCATTATCCCAATCATCAGTTAATTAAATTAGAACAAAATTATCGATCCACAGGAAATATTCTTAAAGCAGCTAACCAACTGATTGATAACAATAATGGGCGTATGGGAAAGAATCTATGGACTGAATCAGGCGAGGGTGAACTGATATCATTATATTCTGCCTTTAATGAACTGGACGAAGCCTATTTTGTGGTCGAAAAAATTAGGCAATGGGTCAATGAAGGTGGTTTGCGACAAGATATTGCTATTTTATATCGTTCTAATGCGCAATCCAGAACCTTTGAAGAAAAGTTGATGACTACGGCTACCCCTTATCGGGTCTATGGCGGTTTACGTTTTTTTGAACGCATGGAAATCAAAAATGCATTGGCTTATCTAAGAGTCATGTCTAACCCAAAAGATGATGCTTCTTTTGAACGAGTAATCAATACCCCAACACGTGGCATAGGTGCCAAAACAGTTGACGAGATTCGTCTTCTAGCCAGAGAAGGTGAAATTTCATTATGGGATGCTGCATTACAGCTTCTTCAACAAGATCAATTATCTGCCAGGGCAAGCAATGCATTAAAAGGTTTTCTAGAATTAATTGAGCGATTAGCAAAAGAGGCTGAAAATCAGGAATTATCGAATAAAGTCAAACTCATCGTAGAAAAAAGTGGCTTAATAGAATCTTATAAAAAGGAAAAAGGTGAGAAAGGTGCAGCCCGAATAGAAAATCTTCAAGAACTGGTCACAGCAGCTCGGTTATTCGATTTTGATGAAGAAAATGAAGCAGATCTTAATGAATTGGATATATTTTTAGCCCATGCAGCACTAGAGGCAGGAGAAATGCAAGGGGATGACTATGAAGATTGTGTTCAGTTAATGACCTTGCATTCAGCCAAAGGTCTGGAGTTTAAACTGGTATTTCTGGTTGGACTTGAAGAAGGATTATTTCCTTCCCAGCAATCAAGGGATGATCTTGGCAGATTAGAAGAAGAACGCAGACTTTGTTATGTTGGTATAACCCGTGCCATGCAACAACTCTATATCACTCATACAGAATCTAGACGCTTATATGGCAAAGAAACCTACCCTTCACCCTCCCGTTTTTTAAAGGAAATTCCTGCCGAGTTATTTCAGGAAATCAGAATCAGAGCCAATTTCAATCAGCCAGTCAAAGCCTTTAAACAAAAGTCAGCTATTCAGCAAATGGGAGCTTATAAAATTGGTCAACCAGTTCGTCATCTAAAATTTGGTGAAGGTGTAGTATTACAAATGGAAGGAGAGGGAGCACAAGAACGAGTACAAATTAATTTTCGCAATGTGGGTTTAAAATGGTTGATGGTATCTTATGCCAAGCTTGAGGTTTTATAATTTACAAGATTGAGTAGGTTGGATGAGCGACAGCGTTATCCGACATTTTTATACGCGTAGTAAATTGAAAAAAATAATATCTGAGCTATCGGAGCAATTTTTTTCTTATCTTCGACACCATTAATTACAAATAAAAAGACCTGCAAGTTGAGAATTATCAGTGCAATGCACGATCACTATTCCACCGTACCCTTAAAATTTTCAACTTTCTATATTTTAATGTATCGAAAAACAAAGTTTTCTTAATAAATTGCTTTAATTAAATATTCTAAGATCATCAAGTCAATTTAATTACTTGCCCGAATGGCATCATGTTCTCACAC
>CAYNRB010000130.1:0-9090 GCA_964399475.1 uncultured Methylomarinum sp. | reverse complement strand
ATTTAATATAGCACAAAAAAAGCAATAGATATTTACCTCTTCGAATCACCTAATGCCAACTTAATAAAATTACTAAATGATTGTCTAATTTTCTTAGCTTTTTTGCCTATACATGTCTCATCACCTAATGAAGACTTTCTACAGCGTATATCCAGAAACAATTGATCCCGTCCCTCTCCTCCATCCATTTTAGAAACTGACAGGCTTAAATCATTATCATTAAACGGAGCCAGGCTCATTATTAATTTATCTGACTGAATATCTAAGGCAACAGTCGAATACGTATAGACAAACTGCTTAGCAATTTTCCAAGCTTTATTACATTGCTGAATCGATTCACAAATAAATAAGCCCAATTCGTGCGAAGCTTTTTTTTCAGCAGTTTGGCGACTAAGATCATAACTTTTTACATTGGATTTTGTCAGGAATAAAAACCGTGCAAAATCTTCTTCGTATCCTCTTCTAATCAGTTTCTTTTTCTCAAACTGCTTTGAAATTTCAACATATGCCAACTTAATTTGTTCTTTGGTAGCCAGGATTGTTTTTGTCAATTTTGTAGGTACCAGACGCCCATCTCTGTCATATTGCGCCGCCCTTTTTTGCTGATCTTTTAATTGTTCTTGTAGCCGCTTTAGATTATTTTTAACAATTTTTCTTTTACTATCAAGTGAGAGCATTTTGCCTTTAAGCGAGACTTTCATATCGTTAATATTACGAAAAGTACTCAACAATACTTTGTCATGCATCCTCTGCTTAGCAATAATATCCTTTTGCTGTTTACGTAAAATAGATAACCTTTTTCCAAGTTCACGCTGAGCTTTGGTTTTTTCCTTCTCTATAACATGAACAGTTCGGGCGTTTTTATTTAGAGATTCCCTTCTATGTTTCATCTGATCAGGAGGAACCTGATCCGAAAAAATTACATTTCCTGATTCGTCTTTCCAACGATACATATTATTTGCAAGTATTGACTGAACACTCAATGCAAGAAGTAGAAATATTAAAAAAATGTTTTTAGGAAAGACAAAGTACATAAATAATTCAAGTTTTTTATACGTTTTTAGGTTTGTATTCAATAAATAAGTAGCCAACTATTTTGCATTGTTTGGGCTTACAAGGTAAATGATTTTAGAAAAAATTCTCATAACTACTAATTTAAAAAACTAATCATAACTGTTTCTTGTAATCTGTTCTGTATAATATTACCTAACAGTCCCCATAAAAACAAAGCTTATATCAATATATCAGACACTTGGCTCTTAGCCTTAATTTTTTAAAATGATGATTATTAAGTAAAACCTTAAAATTCATGCATAGTGAACATTATGGATGCATATTTATTAATAGAGTGTGAATGCTTCTCAGCTAACCGAAAACTTTTAGCCTTAAAAAATTAGCCGCACACAAAACAACCATAAACCATTGATTTTATAACAACTGATCATCCAAAAAACATCTTAAACTTAATGATCTCAATTATTACATGATCAACTAAGGCAAGTCGCAATAGATAAACTACTCAGCTTACTAGTCTTTTTGTCCGTCATTAGTTGTGTAGAAATAGTTAAGTAGCTGGCTATGCGCCTATTGCTACACGACTAAAGACAAACAAAAATCCTGCCCAATATCGGTAATTTATTTACTGCGAGTTACCTAAATTCTTTCTTATAGCCTAAACCAACAATTAATTTATTGAATTTTAACTCAAGCATTCAAAACATATGAGTATAGTTCAGTTTTGATCAATCTGCTAACAATAAAATCTCGCCTTTATTGAGCTCAATAGAATCTCCACTCCAGCGTTGATAATTTCCATTTATATGCTCACCTTTGATTAAAAAACCAAGTTTACGTAAATAGATCAAAATACTTTTCAGAACTGTAGGCTGGTAGGTTGTATTATACGTAAAGGTGGGTAATAACACCGCATTATGAGTAGAAATAATTGTGCCACGCACCATTCCAGCTCCTGGACGCTGACCTAGTTTACCCAGCACAACGATAGTGCCAGCTTTCATATTAACCCCTGTAAAATCGCCACTATCACCACCGATAGCAATAAGACCACGCCTCATTCCATTACCGACTTCGTTTTTAGCATTTCCATAAATAATAATTTCCCCACCCTGAATACCTATGGAACTACCTCGAACCGCACTGCCGACCATATGACCCGCATTACCTTTAATGCATATACGCCCATCGGACATTTCACGCCCGACCCAGTCACTTGCATCACCTTCAACAATAATTTCTCCACCGGACATTTCTGCGCCTAAATGTGCACCGACACTACCCTGAATTTTCAAGCATCCATAGGTCATTTCTGAACCGATCAATTTAACTTTTGACAAATCACCTTCGAGTTCAACAACACCTTCTTTAACTTCACCGGTGATCGTGAAAAAATCACCCAATTTTTTTTGCCGATTGCCATGAAATACAGTTAAAGTTGCGGCTTCTTCTGCAGTTTTTCCTGAGAGTTGATCTGGCGATATAACTTCGGCCTCTAAAGGAACCTCGGGTTGTGTATGTAATATTAGTTTCATTTTCAACTCTGTAATATTTTATGTAAACCTAAATGATACTTTCCAAGATTACCACCGTAATTGCCAGCCGTAATTTGTACGATACCCTCTCTTGCAGCCGCTCGAATTCCCAGTCTCATTGAATCAGCAACCACTTTTTCATCAAGGCCATCAATCACTATTTCCAATACACAGGTTACTTCTTCCGGTAACTCAGTTTTAGGTGCGCAACCACGTAGAGAAGGGCAATATGCATCATTAGTGGAAGCGGGTAATTCTTTATATTTAGAACCAATTTTACTTCCACTACGAACTACACCGTCGGGGAAGGGCAGGATCATACCTGGAAGTTTCATGGCTTCAACACCGGCTTCTACAGCCTCCAAAGTTACTTTGAGATTTTCACCTAAAACCAGAAAATTGCCTCCACCCACAGCGGGTTGTACGCCAAAAGATTCATCAATCAAGAATTCACCTTCCATAACAGGAATACGCCAGAGACGTTGGCCTCCTAATAGTTTACTGGCTTGATAACCATCCCCGAAATAGCGTAACTTGCCTCCAACCACTACTGTTTGATCAGATTCAAGCCCATTAAAACAAGCGGTTGTAGGACAGGTCATAACACATTGACCAATTCTTTCAACTAAACGATTACCTACACCCTTAGCACTGCCTGCAAATAGCAAAACACTCAATCCAGGCCTTCCATCGGGTGTTTCGTCAGCAGGTATCAAGCGTTCAATTCCTGCCTCGCACCTGCATCCTATTACTGAGGTAGCAAAGCCAGTCATAGCTCTCCCAGCTGCCATCGCCCATTTCTCAGTTTCGCCCGTAATAATGACTCGAGTTCCCCACATTTCAAAGGCTTCAGCGAAGGTATCAATAATTTCTGTAGATTGAATAATCATGTTTTTTATATTATAAATTAACTATAGCGGACTAAAGTCCGCTCTACATTATTTTTTAGATAGGTGTTGAGGGTATCACTTCTGCACCCTGGACATAATCATCATCTACCGCATAATTCTCAAACTGAATCGTATAATAATCTTCAAAAAACGGTTTGATTTTTTTCTCAATGGCTTTATCGTACTGCGGTGCTACATGCAGAATACGTCCTTCCATATCGTTACAGAATTCATGATTATCAATAAACAGCTTTCCACTTTTAATCACATAGCGAGCGGCATTAAACATGGATTCTTTATTTTCCATTTCATCATAAATAGTGATATCAGCATCTGCACCAATACCTAAGTGGCCTTTATTACTTAAACCCAATAATTTGGCAGGTCCTGCGCGCGTGATAATAGCAATTTCCAACAGGGTATATTCACGATCTAAATCTAATAGATTAGTATTGCCTATCGCTTTTTGATTAACATTTCCGGCCTGCTCATTGCGAAAGTCTCTGTCCATCAATAAGCGAATCAATTTTGGATAATTTTCAAATGATCCGCCATTGGGATGATCGGTTGATAAAATCATCCGCCAGGGATCCTCTGCCAACAGGAATAACTCTAATCCAATTGCCCATTGCAAAGCATGTGTATAAATATGTTCCTGATAGGCAAAAGGTAGAATTCCACAACCACTTTCACATTCCGTATCCGCATTAATCCATTTATTATTGGTCATATTACGTAACAACCAAGTTAATGGTGCATCGCCTGTCATAATAGTGGCTTTGCCAAACATGACCTGACCCACATCCGCACTAATATTTGGATTGTTATTAATAAATTGAGAAATGGCTTCTGCTTTTGATGTTGGATTTTTACCGACTTCTCCACCGTAGCTGTGAAACTGAATATGAGTAATATGTGCACGACGACCCTCAGCCGTTTCCATAGTTTCTATGGTTGTTTGATAATTACCACTATGTCCCAGATTATTACAGTGAATATGTGCGGGATGCGGTAAACCTAAATCATTACTGACATCAATAAAGGCTTTAATAATTTTTCTGGGTGTTAAATCAAAGCCACTGATTTGTTCGTCCAGATTGTGCACATTTGAATTTTTCCTGCCTTTCCAAGGCTCATCTCCCCCAGGATTGACCAATTTAATGGCGTAGGCTTTTGAAGCATTTAACCACCAGCCCACTGCCTCTTTAAACTCTTCCATGCGACCTTTTTCAAGCAGCTGATTCAGGCAGACATTATTGGCCAATAAAACATAAAAGCCTTTGTCAAGAACAGGCGTATCATGCAACTCCTCTAAAGCGTGTCTCGCACCCAAAGGAGGAATAGCCGCTTCCATCGCTGTGGTATAACCCAATGTGGCATAACGATACCCCGTTGTAAAAGTTGAAGGAACCGTACCTCCTGTTCCCGACCTTAAATTGTTTACTCGCGGCTGAACATCATGCCGATGATCTTCCGGTTGAAATTTACGTGCCAGATTAACTTTGTGTCCAGCAATATGGCAATGGATATCCACTCCACCTGGCATGACCACCATCCCATGTGCATCAATGGTTTTAGTATCGGCTGGAACACGCTGGACGATTTTTCCATCCTGAATACAAATATCTTTTATTTCACCATCAATATTATTGATGGGATCGTAAACCTTTCCGTTTTTTATGCAAATTGCGGACACATTTTTTCCCCTTTGTTAATATGCATTAGAAATGAAAAATAAATAACCTAACCATTCATTAGGCTGCTACTGTTTTACTAATTCCGCGAAGCTCACAAACTCTTACTTTAATTGCGCGCAAAACTTCCTCATCACTAGGAAAGGGTGATTTAAATGCAGGGCGTAATTTTAAAGCAACATTATCCATTCTATAGACCGTACCTGCAACATTGATACCGTAAGTGGCAGTAGTAAAAGCCACTCGGGCTAACTGACTGGTGACTGTAGGTTTAGGATCCAAAGTAATAACCGGTATTGATTTAATATGTTCAATGGCTTTTTGAGAGAAATTTGAAGCAGGGTCGCTAGCAATCACACAAAGTGCGTCAGCCTCTCCACGCCCTAAAATATCAGCCGTGGTAAATTCTCCAGGATTAAACCGTGGAAACCCTCGATTGAAATTAACTCCGAATGGATAACCTGTTTGCCAAGAAACAACATTGTCAGCACCTGTCACATTACCATGTCCACGCGTGGGTAATGCTACAAAGTGTGTAAATTGATTAAGATCAGTTGTCAATTCTAAAAGTGCACCTGCATTAAAATGTCGACCACGGGTCATGGTCAAGCCCATACCAAAGAAAATCACCCCAAACTGACAGTTTTTCATCCGTTCGACTAAATCCTCTAGTCTCTCCATGGAAATACCTGTGCGTTCCTCTATTGAATTATCTAGAGCCTTACCTTTTACCATGGCTCGCATGGCCCAGAGTAATTCAAAATCACTACCGGGTTTGATCTGTAAAAAAATATCAGCAATTAATGAACTGGAAGTAGGTCGGATATCTACCATAGCAACCGTTCGATCTTCCCTGCCATTTGGTATGTTCATTCCTTTTGCAGTCACTGCATAGCGTTCAAAATGTCGAGGGTGTGCTTCGGCTGGATTTCCGCCCCAGTACATAACAAAATCCGCACGATTTTTTATTTCACCTAGACTGGCGGTACTTTCTCCAACATTCTGAAAAGCCATACCTGTTGGTCCGTGACAAACTGAAGTGGTGGTATCAATATTGCCATTCAAATAATCAGCAATAGCAACAGCCTCTTTCTGAGCCTCACAAGTAGTATCACTCAAACCATAAATATTGGGAAATTTGGCATTTACAAAAATTTGAGCCGCTTCTTCAATCGCTTCATCCAGACTAACTTCTTTACCATTTATCATGGCAACCGGAAAATCTTCTACCTTATGCTCCAAAAACCAGGATTTTCCTAATACACAGGCGTTGGTTGCTTTGGTAATTCGTTTCCCGTCAGGATCAACGGTCAGCTCAATGTCATCACAGACACAGCCACAAAATGTACAAATAGCATTTTTTATTACTTCTGGTTGTTTGTTCATATTTCAGCTTACCCCTAAATAAAAGACTCAAGCTACTGACAGAAAAAAGTAGACCGATAATCTTCAAAACACAATATTTCCTTATTTATATACTAAATTTCACAATTCAATCAACTTTATTTACACTCGCAAAATTTTATTATGGGTTTTCATATCTGTAATATGCTGTTATCGTTACCCACATTATTTAAAAAATAAACCGTCTATTTGGAGTAAAAAATGTCCGAAACCATGCTTCTGATTCCTGTTCGTACCAGTCGACAAGGTACATCGTTAAATGCTGGAAAGTTAAAAGCTGATTATCAAGATGAAACTTCAACCATAGAAATCCACAGTGATGATATGGCACGTATAGGTTTAAAAAAAGGCGATAAAGTTAGAATGTTTTCAGCTAATGGTGCCGAATGTATCGTCAGCTGTAGATCGCAAAAAGGTACGGGTGCCGTTCCTGGTCTTATTTTTATGGCATACGGCCCTATTTCCAGTCAATTTATGGAAGCTGATACAGCAGGTACAGGAATGCCTATTTCCAAACAAATGGAGATAAGCATAGAAGGGCCGATAGCAGAAGATGGAACAGTGATAGCCGGCATCCCACCCAGTACTGGCGGAGCAGGAAGTGATTTAGCAAGTAGCCCCCTATCTCCTGTACAAGTGGGTCTATTGAATAGCCTATCTTCCTCTTCAATCAATTCAACGCAAGCAGTCTGGCTAAGCGGTTATTTTGCAGCACTAAGTGGTTCAGGTATTGTTGCTGGCAGTTTTTCTGCAAGCAGTGACTCTCCTGCCAATAATCTTCCACCTATGACCATTATGTTTGGATCTGAAACAGGCAATGGAGAAAACCTGGCAGAAAACTTGATGGAAAAAGCGCAGGCAAAAGGCTTTAATGTCTGCCTGGAAGACATGATGAGCTATGATTTTTCAAAATTAGAAAATGAAAATTTATTATTTATTATTGTCAGCACACAAGGCGAGGGCGACCCACCATTAGGTGCTTTAAAATTTCATAAATATTTACAAAGCGAGGAAGCACCACGGCTGGAAAATTTGAAATTTGCTGTTTTGGCGCTAGGAGATAGCAGCTATGAGTTTTACTGCCAAACTGGAAAGGATTTTGATGGCTTTTTAGAAAAACTGGGTGCAAATCGACTAATTGATCGCCTCGATGCAGATGTAGATTTTGAAGAACCCGCCGAAGAATGGATGGATCAAGTTCTTGATACCTATCAGGCCATTGCTGCAAAAGAAGGTGGAGCCCTACAATCTGGCTCTGGAACAGAAAGTTCGTCAGATAAGAAAAAATCAGGCTATTCCAAAACCAACCCATTCCCTGCATCTATCTTACTCAATATCAACTTGAATGGAGAAGGGTCAGCAAAAGAGACCCGCCATATTGAAATTGATTTAGGCGATTCCGAATTAACATATAATCCTGGCGACGCTTTAGGGGTGTATCCCTTAAATAACCCCGTTTATGTTGACGATTTGCTTTTAGCCTTAAAAATGACAGGTGAAGAATCTGTTGTTGTATCGAAAGAAACAGTCTCTTTACGTATTGCATTTGTGGAGAAACTGGATATTACTGCGTTAAGCCGAGTTAACATGCAGAAATACGCAGAACTGGTTGGTTCTGATTCATTAAAAACTCTGCTTGATGATCAACATAAAGATGATTTCAAAACATATACCTGGGGAAGAGAAATTCTTGATCTGGTTAAGGACTATCCAGCTGATGAGATAGTTGCTCAGGATTTTGTCACTGTATTAAGACGTATACCTGGACGACTCTATTCCATTGCATCCAGTATCGCTGCACATAAAGGTCAAGTGCATCTGTTAGTCGGTGCAGTTCGCTATCATGCTTTTGACAGAGATCGAGAAGGTGTATGCTCAACCTTTCTGTCTGGGCGCATGGAAAACGACCAGAAACTGGCTGTTTATGTACAACCTAATAAACATTTCCATCTACCCGAAGATGATAATACTTCGATTATTATGATTGGCCCAGGTACAGGATTGGCACCTTTCCGTTCCTTTTTGGAAGAACGACAAGCCACACAGGCAAAAGGTAAAAACTGGTTATTTTTTGGTGACCAACATCAAAATACTGATTTTCTCTATGCTGAGGAAATGCAAAAAATGCAAGACGACGGTCTACTCACCCAATTGAGTCTGGCTTTTTCGCGAGACCAGGAACAAAAAATCTATGTGCAAACCCGCATCCTGGAACAGTCTAAAGAAATTTATGAATGGCTGGAACAAGGGGCTTATTTTTATATTTGTGGTGATGCTGAACGCATGGCCGTTGATGTACATAAAGCTTTGATAGAAACCGTGGTGAGTGAAGGAGGTAAAAGTCAGCAGGATGCAGAGGATTATATTAATGAAATGCTGGATTCTAGACGTTATCAACGTGATGTTTACTAACAAACTTTCTGTTTCATTGGTAGCAGTATTACAGGTTCAATGAAAATCTCATTGTTTCAGTAAAACTTGCATTACATAGAATGATTTATACAATTGGGGCACAGAAAATAATAGGGATCATTTAAGAGCATAAATATAGCT
>CAYNRB010000129.1:0-9288 GCA_964399475.1 uncultured Methylomarinum sp. | reverse complement strand
ACGATAAGTCGCACCGTTTAAGACTGAGCCGTTGGTACCTGCGACTCACACAAAACCCTACGCAATTCTGGCATATTGATTGTTGGAAACCACCTTAGGAAAATTAGTTAAAGCAATTTATTAAGCAAACTTTGTTTTTCCGATACATTAAAATACTGGGTGTTTTTTCTATCCATTCTTGAATATCAAATCGCTCTTTTAATCCAAGCGTTGCAAAATCAGTTGCTGTAAGAGCAATCAATGTTTTATTTTTAACGTCAACTTTATACATAAATATTTCTTGAAGCTCTAATGCCTAAGTTAGGTGATTTTAGCAGTTATTCGTTGAATTCAGACAATACTTCGAATGGTGAATAATTTTTCAAAAAACAATCAAGAATTCTGAATAACAATATTAGGAAACACGCTACTATAATCCTTCCCTTTCAATGCCAGTTTCCCCGCCATTTTACGAGCAATAGCTTTATATATCTCCGTTGCGCGACTATCAGGGTCAGCTACTACAGTTGGTTTGCCTGAATCAGCATATTTTCTGATATTAATATCTAAAGGCAATGAACCTAATAGATCAATATTATTTTTCTCGGCCATAGCAACGCCACCACCTTGACCGAATATGGCTTCTTCATGGCCGCATTCCCTACAGATATGCATACTCATGTTTTCAATAATCCCAAGTACAGGGACTTTAACTTTTTCAAACATGGATAATCCACGTTGAGCATCAATTAAAGCTATGTCTTGTGGTGTTGTAACTATAACTGCTCCAGTCACCGGAATTTGTTGTGACAATGTGAGTTGAATGTCTCCAGTGCCTGGGGGTAAATCGACAATTAAATAATCCAGATTATCCCATTTGGTTTCGTTTAATAATTGTTGTAAGGCATTGGTTACCATAGGGCCGCGCCAGATCATTGCTTGGTCTTTATCGACCAGATAACCGATTGAATTGGTTTGAATGCCAAATGAAATTTTTGGATTCATGACTTTGCCGTCGTCACTACTTGGGTGGCCTGATAAACCGAGCATAGTTGGAATGCTGGGGCCGTATATGTCGGCATCAAGAATCCCGACATTAGCACCTTCAGATGCCAAAGCCAGAGCCAAGTTTACGGAAGTAGTTGATTTTCCAACGCCGCCTTTGCCCGATGCGACCGCAATAATATTTTTGATATTGGCAATTGATTGTAAGCTTTTCTGTACAGAATGTGAGGCTATATTAAAAGTGACTTCTACATTAATATTACCGACTCCAACAAGTGCTTGTAATTTTTTCTCAACCATGGATTGTAATTCTGATACAAAACTTTTTGCTGGATAACCTAGTTCAATAGTGACGCTGACATCAGTCCCTTGAATAATAATTTTTTTGACTGATTTGGCTGAGATCAAATCAGTCTCGACATTAGGGTCGATAAGGGATTTAAGCAGTTTTTCTACATCTGCTTTGGTGATTTCTGTCATTAAAGGCTCCAGTGAATGATTGGGTAAGAATATTGAAAACGAATCAATACCTCAGTAAGGGATCTGGAAATAAATAAACATCCATTATTGGGCAGTATTGTTGTTTGTCTTTGATCGTGCAGCAATAGGCGCATAGCAGGCTATGTAACTGTTGCTGCACGATCGAAGACGGACAAAAAGACCAGCAAGATTGGATGATTATTTTTTTCCATCTTCCTAAGCTTAAAGTTAGGTGATAAAAATAGTGTTTTTGTAGTTAGGCAACTCGCAATAAATAAACTACCCATCTTGCTGGTCTTTTTGTCCGTCTTTAGTCGTGTAGAAATAGTTGCATAGCTGGCTATGGGTCTATTACTACACGATTAAAGACAAACAAAATCCTGCCCAATATGGGTGGTTCATTTACTGCGAGTTAGCTTATTGCAGTTTGTAGTGTGTGTTGTTCGCGCCAATCTCTAGTCATCAAGGGGATTGTTATTGCTGCAATGGTGCGTACAAGGCACCCTACACTTAATAATTTGCAAAGCAAGATAAGTATCCACTATAAAACCCAGGGCAACCGTTACTGATATTGAGTTAACGGGTAGTCTGGATGTGGCGCAGCGAAATCTGGGAGGAATGATACGACTGACCCCGGATTCCGCTACGCTTCATCCAGGCTACATTGATGACATGTCTGAGTGGCTGTCGGTCTCCATGTTCCCCCTGGGATTTATAGCGAATACGATCTAACTATAATAGCATTTTTTATTAATATTCTGAGAGTGACTGCTTCATAGCTATACTTCGCGCGGTCACAGTTGCGGAATTTATGCTGGTTGGTTTTTGTCGATAGCAAGGTGCTGAAACTGGCGCATAGCAAGCTACGCAACTGTTTCAGCAACGCAGTCTATCGACAAAAACCGACCGCTAGAAATCTGCAACCGTGGTCGTGCGAAGTATATTATGACGTTCATATAGAATTTATGTAGAGTGCGTTCTACGCACCAAGCAATTACAAAGGTGCATATAATGCACCCTACGTTTAATAAACTGCAAAGTAAGATCAAGATTTATGTTTTTTTTCAATCAACAATATATTTCCTTACGGTGCGCCTATCCATTTGAGTAATTCTGGCTACTGCTTCATAGCTATTATGACGTTCATATAGAAATCGGCAATAATTTTGCAGCAGTTGTTGTGTGCTGGTTTCCCCTGCATTTTCAGACACTGTAAAGCAGTCATTCAGGCTGATTGATCGGGGTTTTTCTGTCATAGAACAATGTCCGGTAAGACAAATACGCCGTATACATTGTTCCAGTTCTCTCACATTACCTGGCCAGGCGTAATTTTTAGGCACAGAGTTGCGGATTTGTTTGGCTATTAATGAAATCAAATGAGAGTCTGGTTGCTCAACTACTCGATTAATTAAACTGGAGATTAATATATTCAGTTCTTCTGGGTTTTCTTGTACACGTTGTTGCAAGCTGGGAATTTCAATCACATCAGAACATAAGCGATAATACAAATCATCTCTGAAAAGCTGGTCCTTGCGTAATTGTTTAATGTCGCGATTGGTTGCGCTGATCACCCGTCCTGAAAAGCGCATTTTTTCATGGCTGCCAACTGGACTGAATACTCTATCTTGAATCACGTTCAGTAATTTTACTTGGGTTGGGATATCCACATCACCTATTTCATCAATAAATACAGCACCATGTAAGCTGCAACGAGCAAATAACCCTTGATGATGTTCAATCGCCCCAGTAAATGCGCCTTTTTTATGCCCGAAAAGTTCTGATTCAAGTAGAGAGGAAGGGTATTGCGATAAATTGATGGCTTGAAAGGAGTGGGTAAAACTTTCTTTAAAGCATTTTTTAGTCAAGTCAAATGGAATAAATCCGGAACAGCCTATGGTATAAGCTGCCAGGCTTTTTCCTGTTCCCGTAGCACCCAATAATAAAGTGGAAAAGTCTTCCATTTTATTGCATAAATAATCCAGATACCAGCGGGGGTTAAAGGTGAAAATATTATTCCACAAGCGCATGCGTAATTCTACAATGGCCGGACAATTACCTGAAATAGCAGAATAAATAAAATAAAAACCACGATTTAACTGGTAAAACAGGGCAATATATTTTTCTATTTCTGGTTGGGTAAATTGAGCTTGTCGAAAGTCGTCAATCAACTGTTTTGCAAAGGTTAGTTCTATCGGTTTATCACCTGCATGATTTTGATCTTCAATGAATTGATTGAATTGTGATTGGAATTGGTGAAATTTATAGAACAACCAGGCGAATTTCATAGTTTCTTGCAACTTGTCTTTATAGTCTACGATTTTGAATTCAGCTAGTTGTTGAAAATGCCACTGTAATAAAGCCTGGATTTTTTCACTACGCTGGAAAATATCCAAAGTACCTACAGTTATATTAAGTAAAGCGTTATCTGCTTCTTCTCTTTGGCTGCTAAATGGATTAACAAAAGCCAGTGAGGAAACTTGTTTAAAAAAATTGAGTTGTTCTGGTGATAGGTTTTGCATATTTTTAGAATTTGTCTATTCAATTATTGTATACCATGTATTCATAAAATGCTTTTTAATAACATTTATAGTGAATGTAAGTTTGTATGCTATTGATAATAATATAATAATTAATTGGCATCGATTTTGCTTTTGTCATTATGTAAACCACTCAATAATGGACAATAATAATGAACAATGTAAAACGACTATTCATCAGTATTAAAAGTCAGATTGATCATGTAGCGGATGAATTTGAAAATCATGAGGCACTTGCAGGTGCTGCTATTTCAGACTTACAAGCAATTGCTACCAAGACTCGATTACATTTACATCGAGTTAGTAAAATGTCTGAACAATATCAAAATCAATTAGAGCAGCAGCAAGAACAGGCGCATTTATGGAGCGAACGCGCTGTAAAAGCTCGACAGAAAGATGAGCAGAAAGCTTTGCAATGCGTTAAACGGCTGCGTCAAACAAAGCAGCAAATTAACTTGTTGGAACAGCAATGCCTGAAAAGCAGCGCACAAGAATCAAAAATTAGAGATGATTTGAATGCTATTCAGGAGCAGTTACAAATACTTAAGAATAAAAAAGAAATTTTAGCCGCCAGACAAAATCGTGTAGGCGTACATGAAGCTTTGCACAATAACAACGGTAGTTCTTTAGAAGATGTAAAAAATGTCTTCGATCGCTGGGAAGGCACAGTAGTTAGCTCAGAATTTGAAGTGCCTGAGCGGATGGATATTGACCAATTTGCCACCTCATTTGAGAAACAAGAAGACGATTTAGCACTGATGGAAATGTTGAATGAATTAACAGAACACAATGGCGATTCAGATAATAACGAAAAAGGAGGCAGTCATGTACGCAAATGAAGTAATAGAAAATGATGTTCAGCCACTGAATCAGGCACAAGAAAATCAACAATCAAGCCAATCTGAGTCTTCCAAAGTGACAGGGAAAATCACCACCTATTTGCGCTGGGTAGGTTCAATTTTGATTGTTCTCTCAGCCATTAGTTTTATGATTGAAGGTAATCAAGAATTTTTACCTGCCTATCGTTATTGGATAGGCTTGGGGTTAATTTTATTGCTTTGCGGTGGCGGACTGGTTTGTGCCTACCTCTTCAAAGAAACTAAAGGTGCCAGAATATTTTTTGGCTTGGGGACTGTTTTCTTGTCGGTTCAGGTTTCACAAGTTAGTGCGATGATTTATGGATATTGGCATGGAAAATCTGCTCTACAACCAGACTACGACTGGTTGCAATTTATGGATATTAGTCCAACAGTTATCGCCATTGATTTTATCCTTACAGGATTTCTATTAATAGTAGTTAGTTATGCCAGTTATTCTATTTTAGCGCGCAAACATCTTAAAATGTTGCTAAAAGTATCTATAATCGCGAACATTATGCTGCTGCTACCGGTACGCGATGCAACACTAACTCCGTTTATAATTGCCGGATTATTTCTATTAATAAGATATTCAGAGCATTATTTACACAGTGATACGCATATGCGTCTGGCAGAAGGTTTAGCGGCTAGAGCATTGGTTAGCCTGCCTTTATGGATAGTAGTTGCTCGCAGTTTTTTGCATCCCGTTTCATTTTTATTAGCAATGGTGGTTTCAAGCATCCTAGTTATCTATTGCATACATGATATAAAACGATATACAAAATCATCACTGATAACTTATGTTTTTCAATGGGTGGGAACTATGGCAGCTCTGTCTACCTGGTTGATTGTGCTGGATCACTACGCTATTTTTTCCTCAAATCACTTGAGTGCAATGTTACCCATCGCAATTATTCTGTTTGTATTATCAGGGCAGGTTGAATTTCATGCGCGTCTTTATCGCTTTATCAGTTCAGTCATGACGCTTTTTTTAACCTATGGCGCAATGATAGATCAGCAATCAATGGCACCTGTTGCAGCTATTTGTGCAGGACTATTATTAACTGTAGCAGGCATAAAACATCGTGAAAAAACCCCGCTTGTTGTTGGTAATATCTGTGTAGCAGGTGGCTTTTTGTTTTATTGGGAATATGCAGTCAATTTATATTCAAATGCACCCTGGATTAGCTCAATTGCTTTAGGTTTAGCCGTTATTTTACTAGCATCTTATATTGAAAATAAGGAGAATAAAATTTTAGCAAAATCTCGCTATTACTATAATGAATTAAAAAGCTGGGATTAAAGGGTATCAAAATAAATGTAGGGTGGGTGAGGTTTTTGAGCGTATCGAAAAAACGTAACCCACCATTTATCTTGGTAAAATGTCGGATTACGTTATCGTGCTATGCACGATAAGCTCATCCAACCTACAATAATCTTTACAGGGCTGTTGAGCGATAATATTCAATAGCCGCCGCAACACCACTTCCCGCAGCAATATCATAACCATTGTCTAATAAGGCCATCTCAACACCCGCAAAAGCACCTAACATGGAAACATCATTCATGTCCCCAATATGTCCAATTCGGAATACTTTTCCCGCTACTTCGGTTAAACCGGCACCTAAAGAAATATTATATTTATTGTAAGCCGTGCTAATCACATCTCCGGCATTCTTACCTTCTGGTACTACAATTGCAGATACGGTATCCGATTCAAAACCCGGCTGAGCGCATAACTTTAATCCCCATGCGGCAATTGCTCTACGGGTGCCTTCAGCTAGACGGGCATGACGGGCATAAACATTTTCCATACCTTCTTCTAGTAACAGATCCAGTACTTTGCGTAAACCATGCAACATAGGCGTTGAAGGTGTATATGGCGTATAACCTAAGGCATTTTGTGCCATCTGATCTTTAAGATCCAGAAAACAACGAGGAAAAGTTGCCGTTTCTGTTAATTTCAATGCTTTCTGACTAAAAGCCAGAATTGCCGCGCCAGCAGGTAACATAAAACCTTTTTGTGAGCCGCTGATAGCGCCGTCCACACCCCAGTCATCCATTTTAAATTCGATACTGGCAATGGAGCTAACTCCATCAACAAATAATAAAGCAGGATGATTTGATGCATCTATTGCTTTGCGTACACCACCTATATCGCTGGTAACACCGGTTGCCGTTTCATTATGTGTGGCTAAAACCGCTTTAATCTCGTGATTGGTATCTTCTTTTAAACGAGCTTCCATTGCGTCCAGAGGAATACCTTTTCCCCATTCAACTTCATGCATTTCAACATCCAGACCCAGACGTTGTGCCATACTCATCCATAAATGACTAAATTGACCAAAGCGATAAATCAAAACTTTATCGCCAGGATTCAGCGTATTAGTTAAAGCAATTTCCCAGCCAGCAGTACCTGTTGCAGGAAATACAAAGGCTTGTCCGGTTTCAGTTCTGAAAACTTTCTTTAAATCTTCCAGAATCGGTTTCAGTAACTTGGGGAAATCTGGAGAGCGATGATCCTCCATAGGAACATGCATGGCACTAAGAACTTCATGTGGTGCGTTGGTTGGGCCAGGAATAAATAAGTGATTGCGACCTGCCATTGTATGCCTCGTATAAGTAGGTACGGAAAAGAAGTCTTGTCTAGCGTTTAGCTACAAGAACAAGTAAAACCCTCAATGGTGCCATATAATTTTAAGTTCATCAAGTATTTGTTGTTGATAATATTTGACATTAATATTCCTAAACGTAAAATGGTGGGTTTGTTTATTCAGGCTTAAACTGAAATCAGTCCGATAAGCTAGAAAAAATCAATCGCTGCCATACTTTGTGTGGGAACGAAGGAATGGTACGACTGACCCCGGATTCCGCTACGCTACATCCAGGCTACATTGATGGCATGTCCGAGTGGTTGTCGCTCTCCATTTCCCCCTGGAATTTATAGCGGATACTATTGGTTTAAACTGTAATTAGATCCATAAGGCAGAAAAAACCAACCGTTCCCACGCAGAACGACATTACCTTATAGTTAAGAGTAATAATCGTCATTCCCGAGTTTTCTTATCGGGAATCCAGCTCTCAGAATACATGGATTCTTGCCAAGAACATGAAGGGGGATGGCACAACGGTTGGTGCGTATAACGCACCAATAAGCTAAGGGAGGTAGTGCGAAACGTAGGATCCATAAAGTAGTTTTTGCAAATTAGCCAAAATTAAATAAATCAGAAGTTTTAACAATACAGGTAAATAAATGAGTCATACGTTATACGAGGCCAATGTCCAACGAGTTCAGCGTTGTGAATTAGCTGTCCCAGGATCAAATCCCGGCATGTTTGAAAAAGCAATGAACAGTGGTGTCGACTTTATTTTTCTTGATCTTGAAGATGCAGTGGCTCCTGATGACAAATTACAGGCACGAAAAAATGTTATTGAAGCCATAAATGATATGGATTGGGAAGGGCATGGCGTAACCATATCTGTACGTATAAATGGTTTAGATACCCAGTATATGGTTAGAGATGTGGTTAATCTGGTTGAGCAATGTGGTGACAAACTCAAAACCATTTTAATTCCTAAAGTGGGTGTTTATTCTGATGTTTATATGGTTGAGGCCATGTTAAATCAATTGGAAATGCAACAGGGATTAAAAAACAAAATTGGAATAGAGTGTCTGATAGAAACTGCACTAGGTATGGCCAATGTAGAAGATATTGCCAAACAAGGGGCTTTAGGTGGGCGTATGGAAGCCTTGCATTTTGGCGTAGCAGATTATGCAGCGAGCAATCGGGCAAGAACCACCAATATCGGTGGATTAAATCCAGATTATCCTGGCGATCAGTGGCATGCAGCAATTAGCCGGATGACAGTGGCTTGTCGTGCTTATGGTTTACGCCCTATAGATGGGCCTTTTGGTGATATAAAAGACCCTGATGGTTTTAAATTAGCAGCTAAAAGAGCGGCGGCATTAGGTTGTGAAGGCAAGTGGGCGATTCATCCTTCTCAAGTGGAATTAGCTAATGAAGTATTTACGCCTCCACCTGCCGAGATTGAAAAAGCCAAACGAATTTTAGAAGCTTTAAAAGAAGCCGCAGCCCAAGGAAAAGGTGCGGCAGCTTTAGACGGACGTTTAATTGATGCGGCATCTGAGAAAATGGCTAATAACCTGGTCAGAGCCGCTGAGGCAATTGCCAAAAAAACCAACGGATAGATCAACGTATCAGCTATATGCCACAGAGTGAACTTGATAGGGTTTGTGTAGGGTGGGCTGTCTTTTTTGCCCACCGTAGCCTACTTCACTGTAATGGTGGGCAAAAAAGACTGCCCCCCTCACCCTACCATCCCTTTAATTTATCAACTTCCCTATAATGTATAGTAAGGAGTGAGGATTTAATAATATCCGAAAGTTTGGCGCAGGATTTTTGTTCGTC
>CAYNRB010000128.1:0-9325 GCA_964399475.1 uncultured Methylomarinum sp. | reverse complement strand
AATAAATAATCATCCATTATTGAGTAGGATTTTTGGTATCCGCTATAAATCCCAGAGGGACATGGAAGACCGACAGCCACTCAGACATGTCATCAATGTAGCCTGGATGGAGCGTAGCGGAATCCGGGGGCAGTCGTATCATTCCTTCCCGGATTTCGCTGCGCTACATCCAGGCTACCCGTTAATTCAATATCAGTGACGGTTGCCCTGGGTTTTATAGTGGATACGATTTTGTTTGTCTTTGGTCGTGTAGCAATAGGCGCATAGCAAGCTACGCAACTGTTTCAGCAACTCAGTCTATCGGCAAAAACCGACCGCTAGAAATCCGTGACCGTGCGAAGTATAACTGTTGCTGCACGATCGAAGACGGACAAAAAGACCAGCAAGATTGGATGAATATTTTTTCCATCTCCCTTAGCCTTATTCATCTAAATTTAAAAGCCGCATTTATTACTTATATGCCTTTATGGATTTGCGGTTTAATATTGATGAAACACAACAACCAACAATTTTACTCAGTAAATAGTATAATTGCATGTTGCGATTAAATAAGAACTTAATAATATCAATAAAAAAGATAACGTTGTTAATTTATCATGACTTGATAAAATAATTTTAATTCTGGTATAAATTCCCAATAAAATATACAGACCTTTTCTTTGTTCTATGCTAGAAAACCTTAACAAAAACAATGAAAACGCTATAACTTTTTAGTCAAGGTCACAATCAACACAAAAAAATCACCCTAAATATCCCAATCAATTCTAACCTTAACTAAAAAAACTGAGGAAATTCGTGTGTCCGTCATAAAGATATCACCTGATCAGATCACTAGAAAAAAACGTAGTGGACCGAAAGGCCATGCAGTTGATCTTACTGCCCTGGAAGAAATAAAATCTCTATTAGGTGATGAATCACGTCAAAGCGATTTATTAATCGAACATCTACATAAAATTCAGGATTTCTACCAGCATATTTCTTCAAAACATCTAGTCGCCCTAGCGCATGAGATGAATCTTTCAACCGCCGAAGCCTATGAAGTGGCATCTTTCTACCATCATTTTGATATAGTCAAAGAAGGTCAAACAGCCCCTCCCCCATTAACAGTTCGGGTTTGTGAATCATTATCCTGTGAAATGGCAGGTGCTAACGACCTTCTAAGTGCTCTGGAACAATGTCTTGATGATAAAACCAGAATTCAAAAAGTACCTTGTATCGGTCGTTGTCAACATGCGCCTGTTGCGGTAGTTGGACAAAACCCCATTGATCATGCAACGCCTGATACTATCAATAAAGCAGTGGCTAACAACGATATTAAAGCCCCTATTAGTAACTATATCAGCATGGAAAAATATAATGCTGAGGGTGGTTACCAAACTTTAAAACAAGTCTTGGAAGGTAATATTGATACTGAAACCATCATGAAAAAAATGGAAGACTCAGGTTTACGTGGTTTGGGTGGTGCGGGTTTTCCTGCTGGAAAAAAATGGCGCATTGTCAATGGCTTTTCTGCACCTAGATTAATGGCAGTTAACATTGATGAAGGAGAGCCTGGCACATTTAAAGATAGGCATTATCTAGAATTAGATCCCCATCGATTTCTGGAAGGCATGGTTATTGCCGCATTAACTGTTGGCTGTGAAGCTATTTATATCTATTTACGAGATGAATATGCAGGTTGCCGCGAGATTCTGAGCAAAGAAATTGCTAACTTACAAAACAACCCACCCTCTAGCCAATATAATCTCCCTCCTATTTATTTACGCCGAGGAGCTGGAGCCTATATTTGTGGTGAAGAGTCTGCCATGGTGGAATCTATTGAAGGAAAGCGCGGCATGCCACGATTAAGGCCACCTTTTCTAGCTGAAGTAGGCTTATTTGGCAGACCTACATTAGAACATAATATGGAATCAGTTTATTGGGTGAGGGATATTCTTGAAAAAGGACCGGAATGGTTTTCCTCCCATGGTCGTCATGATCGAAAAGGATTGCGTTCATTTTCTATTTCAGGCCGCGTAAATAAACCAGGCGTTCATTTGGCTCCTGCCGGAATTACCATGCGCGAATTGATTGATGAATATTGCGAGGGTATGCAACAAGGACATGAGTTCTACGGTTATTTTCCTGGAGGAGCTTCGGGAGGTATGCTACCCGAATCAATGGCTGATATCCCTATGGATTTTGATACCTTAAATCAATATGGTTGCTTTATCGGCTCAGCTGCAGTGATTGTTTTTTCTAAACAGGACAGTGCAAAAAAACTGGCTATCAATACCATGAAATTCTTTGAAGAAGAATCCTGCGGTCAATGTACTCCCTGCAGAGTAGGTACAGCGAAAGCCAGCACATTAATGCAGAAAGATAAATGGGATATTGAGTTGCTGGAAGAACTTTCTTCAGTGATGGTAGATGCCTCCATTTGTGGATTAGGACAAGCCGCACCTAATCCAATGAAATGCGTCATCAAATATTTTCCAGACGAACTATAACCCTCCTGTTAAGTAGAAGAGATTAAACCATGGCTGCAAATCCAGATTACATGAATAAAGCAACAATCAACTTCACACTGGACGGTGAAGCTGCAATCGCTTATGAAGGCGAAACTCTAATTCAGACTGCTAAACGTTTAGGCAAAGAAATACCCCATCTTTGTTATAAAGAAGATTTACGTTCCGATGGCAATTGTCGGGCTTGTGTAGTAGAAATTGATGGAGAAAGAACCTTAGCACCTTCATGTTGCCGATCTGCAACGGAAGGCATGAAAGTTCAAACGGCCAGTGAACGTGCAACAAAATCACAGAAAATGGTTCTGGAATTATTAAAATCCGACATGCCCGATCAAGCTGATTCACCTTATAAACTGGATTCTGAATTAGATTTGTGGGTTAAAAAACTCAAAGTTGGTGAACCTCGCTTTGAATCACGCAAACAACCAGCAGCTGATTTATCACACCCCGCCATTGCTGTTAATATGGATGCTTGCATTCAATGTACTCGCTGTTTACGTGCTTGCCGTGAAGAACAAATGAACGATGTGATCGGATTTGCACATCGCGGCGCTCATGCTGAAATTGTATTTGATATTGCTGACCCGATGGCAGCCAGTAGCTGTGTAGCTTGCGGCGAATGTGTTCAGGCATGTCCAACTGGGGCATTAATGCCTGCCAACAATGTTGGCTTAGAAATTGTCGATAAGACAGTCGATTCAACCTGTCCTTATTGTGGTGTAGGCTGTTTAATCAAATATCATGTAAAAGATAATAAAATTTTATATACCGAAGGACGTGATGGATTTACTAACCATTACCGTCTATGCGTCAAGGGACGATATGGTTTTAATTATATTCATAATCCCTTACGCTTGACTCATCCCTTAATCAGACGAGAGGGTGTAGCCAAAACAACTGAATTATTAGATCCTAATGATATGGATAAAGTCTTTCGAGTTGCAAGCTGGGATGAAGCTTTAGACTTTGCAGCCAATGGACTTAAAAAAATTCGTGATGAAATAGGTAAAAATGCCTTAGCAGGTTTAGGATCTGCCAAAGGTAGTAACGAAGAAGCCTATCTTTTCCAAAAACTTATTCGTACCGGATTCGGTTCTAATAATGTTGACCATTGCACCCGACTTTGTCACGCCTCCTCAGTTGTCGCCTTACTTGAATGCCTAGGCTCAGGTGCTGTTTCCAATCCTGTTTCCGATGTCAGTAAAGCAGAAGTTGTTATCATTATTGGTTCAAACCCAACGGTCAATCACCCTGTTGGTGCTACATTCATGAAGAATGCGGCCAAAAATGGCACAAAAATCATTTTAATGGATCCCAATAGAACTGATATTGCTAAATATGCCTCACATGTATTGCAATTTCGTCCTGATACTGATGTGGCCATGCTGAATGGTATTATGCATATTATTCTTGATGAAGGCTTACAAGATGATGATTACATAAAAAAACATACCGCTGATTTTGAGCATATGCGTGAGCATTTAAAAAATTATAGCCCAGAAAAAGTGGCTCCGATTTGTGGTATTGATGCTGAAACACTAAGAGAAGTTGCTCGGCTTTATGCTACATCTAGTAGCTCAATGATTTTATGGGGCATGGGTATTTCTCAGCATATTCATGGCACTGATAATGCGCGTTGTCTTATTGCACTAGCTTTAATGACCGGACAAATTGGCAAGCCAGGTTCTGGATTGCACCCTTTACGAGGCCAAAACAACGTACAAGGTGCTTCAGATGTAGGCCTGATCCCCATGGTTTATCCTGATTATCAACCCGTTGAAGATCCTGAAAATCAAGCTAAATTTGAACAACTCTGGGGAGTCAAATTAAACCCTGAAAGCGGATTAACCACGGTAGAAATGATTCATGCTATTTTAGATAAAGAAATATTTGGCATGTTCATTGAAGGCGAAAATCCAGCCATGTCTGACCCTAATCAGAATCATGTGCGTCAAGCTTTTGCTGAACTGCAACATATGGTTGTACAGGATATATTTCTGACTGAAACAGCTGGCTTTGCTGATGTAATTTTGCCTTCCTCTGCATTTTACGAAAAAACGGGGACTTTTTCGAATACAGACAGGCGCGTACAAATGGGGCGTCAGGCAATCAATCCTCCAGGCGATGCCCAACAGGATTTATGGATTATTCAGGAAATTGCAAATCGCTTAGGCTGTGGCTGGAATTATAACGGCGCAGAAGATGTATTCAACGAAATGCGTCAGGCCATGCCCAGCATTGCAGGTATGACATGGGATAGACTGGAAACAGAAGACTCATTGACCTATCCACTTGAAAATATTGGTGACCCAGGTCAACCTATTATTTTTACAGACGGTTTTCCAACTGAATCTGGAAAAGGTCGTTTTGTTCCTGCTGAATATATCCATGCAGACGAAATGCCAGATGATGAATACCCTTTAATTTTTATAACTGGACGTCAACTTGAACATTGGCATACAGGAAGTATGACACGCCATTCCCCTACCCTTGATGCGATTGAACCCGATCCAGTTTTAAGCATACACCCTGAAGATTTAAAAAACCTGGGAAGCAAACCCGGTGAACTGATTACCATTGAATCAAGACGAGGGAAAATATCTGCCTATGCCCGTGTAAATTTAGGCATTCAAAAAGGCACAATCTTTATGGCTTTTTGTTATAACGAAGCCAGTGCTAACCTTATTACCAATGAAGCCTTAGATCCTTCGGCTAAAATCCCCGAATTTAAATTCTGTGCGATAAAAGCCAGTGCGGGCGGAAAAATTGGCACGCGGATAAATTAGGCTTCTGTAGCGCGGACTTTAGTCCGCAATTAAGGAGTGAAGATTTAATAACTTCCGGAACTTATTAAATCTCCCCAATTAAGTATAATTGGTGATATCGTCATGTTGCGGACTAAGGCAACACGCAATAAATAACCCACCAATCTTGCTTGTCTTTTTGTCCGCCTTTGGCGTTGCCACTTCGGTTACATAGCTCGCTACGTGCCCTACGTAGCAACGCCAAAGGCAAACAAAAATACGTCACAATATTGGTAGGTTATTTATTGCGTGTGACCTAAAGTCTGCTCTATAGTTGCCATTATTTTTAATCAGTCCTGTTCCATTCTTTTCTGAAATTCAGATTCTGAAATAATATCCTTATTGTTAATCACCCGATCCAAATAAACCAGTCCGTTTAAATGATCATATTCATGCTGAAATACCCGTGCGATAAAACCAGTGGCAATTAATTCATTTTTGACTCCTTGCTGATCGCTATAAGTAATTTTTATCTTTTCATATCTCGGTACTAAAGCTCTGATACCAGGAATACTTAAACAACCTTCCCAATCACTGATCATCTCATCTGACAATACTTCATACTCAGGATTAAACATAACGACAGGTTCCATTTCAGGTGCTTCGGGATAACGTATTGAAGGCCTAGATGCCACTATTAATAGTCGTATAGATTCAAATATTTGAGGTGCGGCGAGACCGACTCCTTTAGATTCAGATAAAGTATGGAGCATACTTTCTACCAATTGAATAATATTTTCAGCATTAATATTTTCTACAGTATGCGCATGTTGTCTTAATACAGGATGCCCTAACTGGGCTATTTTACAATTTTCATTCATTATTAAAATCTTGTTATTAGACCCAATTTATATGTTAGAGAGCTGGAAATAAATAATCGTCCATTATTGGACAGGATTTTTGTTTGTCTTTGGTCGTGCAGCAATAGGCGCATAGCAAGCTATGTAACCGAAGCTGCAACGCAGAAGACGGACAAAAATACAAGCTAGTTGCTCAAGTTATTTTGTGCACGTTCCTTAGCTAGATAAAGACATTCATGCTTAAATTATACTTCGTACGGTCAGGGATGCGAAAGTATAATGCCGCACATAAACAAAATAGCAACCATTTTCTGCAAAATCAAAAAGTTTCAACTATATTAAATAACGAATGTAAAATAATTCTCTCAAAAAATTTATAGGTCTTAGACAAAATGCAAAGCAATCCAGCGCATATTTTAATCGTAGATGATGAAGAATTAAATCTAGAAATAATTTCAGAATATTTAAGTGTATTCGATTATAAATTAAGTACTGCATCAGACGGGGTTATTGCTTGGCAAATGTTAGAAAAATCACCTGAAGATTTTGACGTCATCTTGCTAGATAGGATGATGCCAAACATGACAGGGATGGAAGTACTCGAAAAAATCAAGCAGCATCCTATTCTCCAACATTGTCCGGTTATTTTCCAGACAGCAAAAGCCAGTGTACCCGATATTGCAGAAGGTTTGAATGCAGGCGCATATTATTACTTAACTAAACCCTTTGAAGAAGAGGTTCTTTTATCCGTTACTAAAACAGCTGTTAATGACCGTTTACGTTTTAAAAAAATCCAAGAAGATCTGGATCAAACAAAACTCACGATGGGCATGCTTAAAACGGCAGCCTTCGAATTTAAAACCTTAGATGATGTTCGTTCAATTGTCTCTTTAATTTCTAATGCCTGCCCCGAACCTTCAAGTATCGTCATGGGACTGTCTGAATTAATGATTAATGCGATAGAGCATGGCAATCTAGGTATTTCTTACGAAGAAAAGTCTTCATTAAATGAATCCGGTTCATGGGTCGATGAAGTCAATAAACGTTTACAATTAGCCGAAAACACAAATAAATCAGCGTCAATTAGTTTTGCTAGACACCCCGACTTTATAGAAATCACCGTTATTGATCAAGGTGCAGGGTTTGATTGGAAATCATATATGGAATTTGATCCTGACCGAGTAATGGACAACCATGGAAGAGGTATTGCTGTTGCCAACAACTTAAGTTTTTCATCTATTGAATATAAAGGAAAAGGGAATGAAGTTTGTGCTCGTATTACTTTAAATAATACGCCTACCTTGCCATAAAACCTATACTTCGTTATTTTAGAATCAAGCGCAATTTTGGCAAGAAAAGTCATATCATTCATACCTTAATTACAAGATTAAATAATCAACTATACTTCAAAGAATGAATGAAAAACCCAATGATCAAGAGAATGAAATTACCCAATTAGTTCATGAACTCTCTGGTTTAAAAAAACAAAATGCAGAACTGTCTCAAGTCGGCTTTGAACTCATTGGTGCACAATCAAAACTCCATTCATTATTACACAATGCCTCCGATGGAATTATTACCTTTTCTCCCGAAGGTTTAGTCGAATCCTTTAATATTGCTGCTCAACACATCTTTGGCTACAGTGAAGCAGAAACAGTAACTCGACTAATCCCAGATTTAATCCCTTGTCCTGACTGGGTAGAAGGCAATGTAGGTGCCTATATTCGTTATTTCATCACATCTCGTGCTTCAAAAGATATTCCTTTGGTTGGAAAACATAGAATGGGCTTTGACATTTTACTCTATGTATCAACAGCAGAAGCCAGTGACCAAAATACCACCTTATTTGATGAAGAGGATCCGTTTGAAAATGATTTTGACACTGATGAATCTCTTGATCCAGAAACCATTGTCTGTTTTTTTAGAGATGTTACCTTAGATAAAAAACTTGAGAAAGAACTTGAAGATCATAAACATGCTTTAGACTTTGCTGCTGGCGTTATTACCCGTGATCAAGATTTTCGGGTAGTTGACATTAATGATCATTTTTGCAAAATGCTAGGAAGAAGTCGTAGTGAATTCATAGGTGAGCAGTATATTCAATCCAAATTGGGAGGGCGTTCAGAAAATGAGTTACAACTACAACAGAGAAGAGAATCTTTAAAACAAGGGAGCTCCTGGGTAGGTGAAGCCTGTTTTTTAGATAAACAGCAGAATAAAGTCTGGTTTTCCGAAAGTACTACCCCTTTTCTTGATGAACAAAAAAAACCGTATCAATATTTAAGTATTTACACCAATATTACTGAGAGAAGAATTTACCATAACCAATTAGAACTTCATCGTGACAATTTACAAGATCTAGTTGATGAGCAAGTCAATGACATATTGTGTGCCAAAGAAGAAGCAGAATTTGCCAATAAAGCCAAAAGTGAATTTTTAGCTAATATGTCTCATGAGCTCAGAACACCCATGCATGCCATTATTAGCTTTACCCACTTATGCCTAAAGCAATTTAAAAACAAACCTATCGATCAAAAACAGACCGAAAAACTGTATAAATTTATTACAAATATTGAAACCAGTAGCCAACGCCTACTTATTTTACTGAATGACCTTCTAGATCTATCAAAACTGGAAGCTGGCAAAGAAAACATTGTATTAGAAAAAAAAGATATCTATAAATTAACTCAGCAAATTGCAAATGAATATTCTGCAAAAATACTCGAAAAAAACTTAGATTTTAAAATTAACCAACCTACAGAATCTCTTATAGTCACCTGTGATGCAGGGAAGATTCTACAACTGTTGAGCAATTTAATAGCCAATGCAATTAAATTTTCCCCTGAGAACAAAGCTATCTTTATCACTCTTGAAAAAGATCAGATTATGCTCGGCAAACGTGCTACCGATACCCACACAACAATCGGCGTTTTATTTTCGATAATAGACCAGGGTCTAGGGATTCCAGAAAATGAAATGGATGCCGTTTTTGATAAATTTATTCAGAGTAGTATAACTAAAAGTGCTGCGGGTGGAACTGGACTTGGGTTATCAATTTGTCAGGAAATCATATCAATTCATAAAGGAAAATTATGGGTTGAACAAAATCCAGAGGGAGGTGCTATATTTAAATTCTTTTTACCTAATATTTAGCCTTGAAAAATACAATTAAACTAACCTATACTTCGCGTGATCACAGTTTATGAAATTAAAA
>CAYNRB010000127.1:0-9409 GCA_964399475.1 uncultured Methylomarinum sp. | reverse complement strand
TAGCGGATACCAAAAACCCTACTCAATAATGGATGATTATTTATTTCCAGCTCCCATATGCAACAACAAAAGACATAAGTTTCGTACACTCAGAAATCTAGTCTATATCTAATACTGTTTACTTAAGAAATAATGACTTAGTAAACAATATTTGAACAATGTAGGTTGGGTTGGTTTTTTTAGCGTAGCGAAAAAATGTAACCCAACATCAGTATTGATTAATGGCAAAATGTTGGGTTACGTTATCACGCTTTGCTTGATAAGCTAACCCAACCTACAGTATAAGAAATTGTTTATAAATATTGCTTATCAATCTTGATTTGACTAAGAGCGACTAATCTAATTCTGAAATTAATTGCCATTAAAAAAGCCCGACAATGCTTTGGCATTTCGGGCTTTTAAAAGTTAAAAGTAACTTAACCTTTACCTCGTTTTCTTAGTCTGTCTAAGGTTTTAAGTTGCATCATCGCTTGAGATAGTTCAGCCTGTGCTTTTGCATAATCAATTTTACCCGATTTATCAGATAAGCTTTCTTCAGCTTTGGCTTTGGCTTCTAATGCGGCAGCTTCATCAATATCTTTTGCTCGAATGGCAGTATCCGCTAGTATAGTGACTAAATGTGGTTGTACTTCTAAAATTCCGCCAGAAACATAATACTCCTGTGTTTCTGTATCATTCACTTTAACTCGAACTTCGCCCGGTAAAAGATTGGTTATTAATGGAGTATGACGAGGAG
Organism: uncultured Methylomarinum sp.; assembly: GCA_964399475.1. Classification (GTDB taxonomy): domain Bacteria; phylum Pseudomonadota; class Gammaproteobacteria; order Methylococcales; family Methylomonadaceae; genus QPIN01. The sequence continues at coordinate 8,673 of CAYNRB010000127.1, read as the reverse complement.
AAATACCCACTTCACCCAGTTCAGCCGGTGCAAAAATCATTTCTGCTAATCCAGAAAAAATCTCACTCTCTGCACTTACGATATCTACATGTATTGTCATGGTCATAATATCACCTTGTTATGAATTACATTCCTTTGGCTTTTTCAACGGCTTCATCAATGGTTCCCACCATATAAAAAGCCTGCTCAGGAAGTTCATCATATTCACCCGCTATAATGCCTTTAAATCCAGCGATGGTATCTTTAAGTGATACATATTTGCCAGGAGACCCAGTAAATACTTCAGCAACAAAGAAGGGTTGTGATAAAAATCGTTGAATTTTACGCGCTCTTGATACCGTTAGCTTGTCTTCTTCCGATAATTCGTCCATGCCCAAAATAGCAATAATGTCACGTAATTCCTTATATCTTTGTAATAATCCTTGCACGCCACGAGCAACATCATAGTGCTCCTGACCGATAACCAGTGGATCTAATTGGCGACTGCTTGAGTCCAGAGGATCAATCGCAGGGTAAATACCTAATTCAGCAATTTGACGGGACAATACAACTGTCGCATCTAAATGAGCAAATGTGGTAGCTGGAGAGGGGTCAGTTAAATCATCCGCAGGTACATACACAGCCTGGATTGATGTAATTGAGCCTGTTTTTGTAGAAGTAATGCGTTCTTGCAATACCCCCATTTCTTCAGCCAGTGTAGGCTGATAGCCCACCGCTGATGGCATACGCCCCAGTAATGCTGATACTTCAGTGCCCGCAAGTGTATAACGGTAAATGTTATCGACGAAGAATAAAACATCACGTCCTTCTTCGCGGAAAAATTCCGCCATTGTCAAGCCCGTTAAAGCAACGCGTAACCTGTTTCCAGGTGGCTCGTTCATTTGACCGTAGACTAATGATACTTTGTCAATTACGTTTGAATCGGTCATTTCGTGGTAGAAATCATTACCCTCACGAGTACGCTCACCCACACCAGCAAAGACAGAAAAACCACTGTGCTCAATCGCAATATTACGAATCAGCTCCATCATGTTAACTGTTTTACCCACACCTGCACCACCAAATAGGCCGACTTTACCACCTTTGGCAAAGGGACATATTAAGTCTATGACTTTAATGCCTGTTTCTAATAATTCATTAGCGGGTGCCTGTTGATCATAAGAAGGTGCATCTCGATGGATGACCCATTTTTCTTCTTCACCAATAGGGCCTTTTTCGTCAATAGGGTTGCCTAAAACATCCATAATACGACCTAGGGTTTTTTGACCCACGGGCACTTTAATGGCTTCACCAGAATTGGATACGTCTAAACCACGACTTAAGCCATCGGTTGTACCCATTGCAATGGTTCGAACCACACCATCACCAATCTGTTGCTGAACTTCTAATGTTAATTCAATATTTTTAACATGTAATGCGTCATAGACTTTCGGCAAATCTTCCCGTGAAAATTCCACATCAACGACCGCTCCAATAATCTGAACGATTTTACCCATACTCATCGTGTCGTCCTCTTTAAATAATCTAAATTCATTGTCTATACTTTATAGGGTTTGGAATGAAATACGTTATGCTTTGTTATTCGCAATCATTCGAAGTATAAAAGAAATCAAACAGCTGATGCACCTGCAACAATCTCTGAAATTTCTTGTGTAATGGCTGCTTGTCTAGCCTTGTTATAAACAAGTTGTAACTCATCAATAATATTGTTGGCATTATCGGAAGCACTTTTCATTGCAACCATTCTGGCCGCCTGTTCACAGGCATTGTTTTCAACTACACCTTGATAGACGATGGATTCAATATATCGACTTAGTAATCTATCCAGAACTTCTTTTGCATCAGGTTCATAGATATAGTCCCAATGCCTGTTTCCAAAATGATCTTCAGAATCATCCTCTAATTCAGTTGCAACAACAGGTAATAATTTATCAAGTATTGGCATTTGCGTCATTGTGTTAACAAATTCGTTGCTAACTACATAGAGTTCATCAATTTTCCCTTCCGTATAAGCGTCCAGCATTAATTTAATAATGCCGACTATGTCATTCAGATGAGGCGAATCGCCAAGTTTGCTTACTTGCCCAACAATGTTTGCATGAATGGCAGTAAAAAAGCTGGAGCCCTTGGAGCCGATAGTGCAAATATCAGCTTCAATATTCTGGTCTTCCCAAGCAGACAGTTGTTTAAGAATTAACCTGAATAAATTCGAATTAAGACCGCCACATAAGCCTCTATCTGATGTAATAATAATTACGCCAACCCGTTTAATTTCTCGGTCAAATAGAAAAGGATGCTTGTACTCAGGATTAGCATGAGCCAGATGTTTAATAATCTGACTTATCTTTTTTGAATAGGGCCTTGTTGCCTGCATTCTGTCTTTTGTTTTACGCATTTTACTCGCGGCAACCATTTCCATTGCTCGGGTAATTTTTTGAGTGTTTTTAATACTCGCTATCTGCGTACGTATTTCTTTTCCAACAGCCATCAGAAGCCCCTTACCAGCTACTTGTTTTAATGAAAGCTTCTATTCCAGTTTGAATGCCTTGCTTAATTTCATCACTGTAATCGCCAGTATCATTAATTGTTTTTAACAAATCAGCATTTTCAGATTTCATATAAGATTGTAATGCCGCTTCAAAATCGCGTACTTTACTGATTTCGATGTCATCAAGAAAGCCTTGATTGGCAGCATGCAAAGATACGGCCATTTCAGCAACTGACATAGGTGAATATTGATCTTGCTTCATTAATTCGGTGACACGTTGTCCACGTTCAATTTGTTTACGTGTGGTTTCATCCAAATCCGAGGCAAATTGAGCAAATGCAGCTAATTCACGATACTGAGCTAAATCAAGACGAATACCACCGCCTAATTTTTTAATAATTTTTGTTTGGGCTGCACCACCTACTCGAGACACGGATAATCCGGCATTAACCGCAGGACGTATGCCAGAGTTAAATAAATCAGATTCCAGGAATATTTGCCCATCAGTAATAGAAATAACATTGGTGGGTACGAATGCAGATACATCACCACCTTGTGTTTCAATAATAGGTAAGGCAGTTAAAGAACCTGTTTTACCCTTTACTTTACCGTTGGTTAATTTCTCAACTTCAGCAACATTGATGCGAGAGGCTCTTTCCAGTAAGCGTGAGTGAATGTAGAAAACATCACCTGGATAAGCTTCACGACCGGGTGGGCGACGAAGTAATAATGACATTTGACGATAAGCCCAAGCCTGTTTGGTCAAGTCATCATAAATAATCAGGGCATCTTCACCTTTATCTCTAAAGTATTCACCCATAGAGCAACCGGTATAAGGTGCAATAAACTGTAATGCAGCTGATTCAGATGCAGAAGCAGAGATGACGATAGTATGCGCCATCGCACCATGTTCTTCCAGTTTGCGGACGACATTAGCTACCGATGATTGTTTTTGGCCGATAGCCACATAGATGCATTTAATGCCCGTCCCTTTTTGATTGATGATGGCATCAATTGCAATGGCCGTTTTCCCTGTTTGTCTATCACCAATAATTAATTCCCGTTGACCTCGTCCGATAGGGATCATCGCATCAATTGTTTTCAAGCCAATTTGCACGGGTTGATCAACTGATTGTCTTGCGATTACACCAGGCGCAATTTTTTCAACAGGAGCGGTCTCACTGGTTTCAATGGCACCTTTTGCATCTATTGGATTACCTAAAGCATCAACAACACGCCCTAAAAGCGCTTCGCCCACAGGAACTTCCAAGATTTTCCCGGTACATTTTACGGTGTCGCCTTCACTGATATGCTGGTAGGCTCCCAGCATTACCACGCCGACAGAATCTCTTTCCAGATTAAGTGCCATGCCATAAGTGTTATCTGGAAATTCCAGCATTTCACCTTGCATTGCTTCAGAAAGGCCGTGAACTCGTAAGATACCGTCTGTAACGCTGACCACGGTTCCTTCGGTATGAGCTTCGACACTGATGTCAAAATTCTCGATCTTCTTTTTTATCAGATCACTGATTTCAGATGGATTTAATTGCATGTTTTTATTCTCATTCTAATCCAGGACTCCGTTAAGATTAATATTGCCAAGGCCAGAAAGCTTATCATTAGCTTGCTGTTTTGAGGTGTCAAAATTTGCTGGATTCACGTTTTAGCGTGCACCGTAATAGCAGTCAATTTTGCAACACGCTTTGACTTGTCAATATCATTTCCCAAAGTGCTAGAGTATTTTTGCTAATTGTTGAAGCTGACCTTTAATAGACCCGTCAATTACTTTATCACCTGCTCTGGCAATAAAACCACCAATCAAATTTTTATCAACTGATGTAGTGATATGAACTTTTTTGTCTAGCTTTTTTTTCAAAGTGGTCGCAAACTGATTTTTCTCTTCTTTGGTTAATGAGTAGGCACTAATGACTTCTACATCAACATAACCTTCATGTTCTGCTTTAAAGGCTTCATAAAGTACAGAAATTTGAGGTGAAATGATCAATCTATCATTCTGGATCAAAAGTTTAAGAAGATTCACACCTTCTTCATTCAATTGATCTTGACAGATTTCTAGCAACAAAGAAGTTAATTGTTCCTGGCTTACCTTAGGATTGGCGATGACCGCAGCCATTTCAGGATCACTGATAACTACCGATAGAAATTCCAGCATATCAGACCATTTAGATTCCGGTTTGGTTTCTAGTGATCTTTTAAATATAGCTTCTGCATAAGGTCGAGCTAATGTTGATAATTCACTCATTATTTTTACCTTAACTGTTCAGAAACTCGGTTAATAATTTCTTTATGTGCTGTTTTATCAATTTCTTCCTGCAAAATCTGTTCTGCCGCTTTTAAAGCAAGTGATGAAACTTCTTTCCGCAAGCTTTCTTTCGCTTGTTGAATTTCCTGCTCAATTCTTGCTTTTGCTGCTTCTATCAGTTTTTCACCTTCCAGTTTGGCGGTTGTTTTTGATTCTTCTATTACTTCATTTGCCCTTTTTTGTGCAAGTGAAATGATATTTGCAGATTCTGATTTTGCATCTTTAAGATATTGTGTTGCTTTTACTTCTGCCAGCTTGATTTCTTCCTGACCTTTTTCAGCAGCAGCAAGACCTTCGGCAATTTTCTTTTTACGCGCTTCCAGCGCTTCAATTAATGGTGGCCACACGTACTTCATGGTAAACCATACAAGTAGTGTAAAGGTGATCATTTGACCAATTAGAGTAGCATTGATACTCACAGTGTTCCCCTTGCTATTAAGTTGCTATTAAAGATGGTAACGAACTTAACCCGCTGCTGCTGAAGTAACTGCTGAAAGAAATGGGTTGGCAAATGTAAAGAATAATGCCATACCAACACCGATCATTGTTACCGCATCCAATAAACCAGCAACGATAAACATTTTAACCTGTAGCATAGGGACTAATTCTGGCTGACGTGCAGCACCTTCAAGGAATTTTCCGCCTAATAGACCAAAGCCTATAGCGGTACCTACTGCACCCATTCCTAAAATAAGACCGACCGCAATGGCTGTTAAACCTTGTACATCTGCAATTAACGCTGCAAGTTCCATAATACCTCCAAAAGTATTGTTATATTTAAAAGTTAAAAAATAGTATTTGTTCAGCTAACACAATGAACTCTTTTGGCGGATATTTAAATAATTTAAAAACGAAGAATATCGACGCTTTAAATCAAATCCTAAAAAAAAAGCATAAAAAACAGTTTCTGAGTTTTTTATCAGTGGACTGTATTTTACAAATATTATTGCTGAATTGTAAAAAAATTAGTGGTCTTCGTGAGCCATGCTTAGATAAACTATCGTTAAAACCATGAAGATAAAGGCTTGTAGGACGATAATTAAAAGATGGAAAATTGCCCAGGGAAAACTTAAAAAGGGCTGAATGAATGCGGGTAGCAATGCAATTAAAATAAAGATAAGCTCGCCAGCATATAAATTACCGAAAAGTCTCAGAGCTAAAGAAATGGGCTTAGCAATTTCTTCAACTATTTTAAGTAACAAGTTAAAAGGCATCATCCAAGGGCCGAAGGGTGTGCAGGTTAATTCTTTGGCAAAGCCAAGCACGCCTTTAATCTTGATGCTATAAAAAATGATCAGTATAAACACGCTGATTGAAAGAGCAAAAGTGGCATTTAAATCAGTACTAGGTACCACGCGTAAATATTCTATGCCCATCAAAGAGCTGATTGTCGATAATAAATCGACAGGGATCAAATCCATTGTGTTCCAGAGTAATACCCAGCAAAAAATGGTTAATCCCAAGGGGGCTATTAATTTGCTTTTTCCGTGAAAGGTATCCTTGACTTGCTGGTCGACAAACTCAACTAACATTTCTGCAATATTCTGAGTCAGTCCTGGAACGCCTGTTGTGGCTTTTTCAGCAGCTGATTTAAAAAACCAGATAAACAATGCGCCTAAAACGGCTGAAAAAAACAAGGTATCCAAATGTAATGTCCAAAATCCTTCTCCCACAGATAACGGGGTTAAATGATGAACTATATATCCTGTAGTACCGCCTTCACTCGACATTTTTTCTCACAACTTGATCTCAAACTCATGCGCAAATAATATTAACGCAACCCAAAAAATTGATAATACGGCAATAAAGCAAACCATTAAAGGGAAAAACTGAATATCTGGTACTTGAAAAGCCATTGCAAATAAAGCAAATGTCATTAATAGCTTTCTGGTTTCACTGCTATAAAATGAACGCACAATCTTTTGTGCCGTATTCCCTTTAACTAAGGACATCCGATAGGCAAAATACAGATTAGGCAAATAGGCTGTCAATCCACCTACTATAGAAGAGATGACCATACTTGTGCTGCCTGTTATTATGAAGCCCAAGCTAACAATAATGATAACACTTGCTTGTAAAACCAGAATTTTATGAACAGTCGAATAGCCAGATTCCTCTATCATTACTAATTCCATATCATATAGCTCTACAATTATAGCTTTGGACACCTATTTAATCAAGTTGTAGCTTTCTCTAATATTAAAAGAAACTAAAATGCATTAAACTTGCTATTTTTAATCTTAAGTCTTAATTATAAATTATGTCCAGAGACTTTGAGTTTTTTGCATAGTGGGAGTAACAAATGAAATCAACAACAACCTCTGAATTAATACAGTTTAAGTCAAAACCTAGGTGGTACATAATTCGAGGTTCATTAATGATCTTTTTGGGTGGGGGAATCGCATTCATGTGCGTGGTTGCACCCAATGTGTATATGTTGGGTGAAAACTTTTCCTGGATTCCTGTTGTGGCGGTATTAGTATTTGTAGTCGGAATTTTACGTTGCATAGATGCCTTTACTGCCAAAACAGTGCAAAGCTATCTACTTAATATGCAAGGAGGCATATTAGATCTGGTTTTTGGTTTTCTGATGCTTTTTAGTATTAATGATGAGCCTGCTAACCTTAGTTTGTTGATAGTAGGCTATATGATTACGCAAGGGTTTTACCGAAATGTGATTATATCAGCGGCCAACATAAGTAATCCTATATCAAGCAGAATAACCGGGATGATTTCAATTGTGCTGGGTTTGCTCATCTGGATTGATTGGCCTACTTCTGCGCCGTGGTTTCTTGCGCTGTCACTTGCGATTGATGTCTGTTTCCGAGGCTGGGCACTTGTTATGCTAGCATCATCCATTAAAAAAGAAGCTTTGATAGAAGAATAATTGGTATCTGCTATAAATTCCAGGAGAAAATGGAGACCGACAGCCACTCAGACATGCTATCAATGTAGCCTGGATGGAGCGTAGCAGAATCCGGGGTAGTCGTACATTCCTTCCCAGATTTCGCTGCGCTACACCAGGCTACCCGTGTGTCAGTATTAGTGATGGTTGCCCTGGTTTTTACAGTGAATACAATAATTGGATAAAAATTATTCTTTTTCAGTCTACTGTTTTCTATTCTAAATTTATCTGGAAGTTACCCATGAAAAATTTATTAGCCTGTTTAATTCTGATTTCAACTGCTTTACATGCGAAAGACCCATTGGTTTTCACTAGTACTGATCAGCAAACGTCGTTGATAGAACTATATACCTCAGAAGGTTGTAGTAGTTGTCCTCCTGCGGATACTTGGCTAAGAAGATTTAAATCTGATCCGCGTTTGTGGAAACAAGTTATTCCCATTGCCTTTCATGTGGATTACTGGGATTACATTGGCTGGAAAGATCCCTTTGCTACCCACGCCAATAGCCTGAGGCAAAACTTGCATCAACAACAAAATAATATTTCTTCTGTCTATACGCCTGGTTTTGTTATAGATGGAAGTGAATGGAGAGGGTTTTTTGATCAAAAATCAATCTCTTATATTGGCAAACCGGATGCTGGTATTCTAAAAGCAGAGATAACTGAAAATGCTGTGGAGATTAGCTATAGTGCCGCGCATGAAATTCTAAATTTTAACATCGTGATTTTAGGGTTTGATATGCAAACCTCAGTGACTCGTGGCGAAAATGAAGGCCGCGTACTGCAACATGATTTTGTTGTTTTGAGTCATCAAGTAATAAGCTCGGTTACTAATCAAGTAAAGTTGGCTATGCCGAATATGAGTGAATTGCAACAACAGAATAAAGGCATAGCTATCTGGGTCAGCAGGCAGAACTCCTTAAAACCACTTCAGGCAGTGGGTGGTCGGCTCAAGCC
>CAYNRB010000126.1:5637-9472 GCA_964399475.1 uncultured Methylomarinum sp. | reverse complement strand
TGTGTTCCCCACATCCGTGGGGATGAACCGCGAGGTTTAAGCAAAAAAAGACAAGAAGAGGCGTGTTCCCCACATCCGTGGGGATGAACCGTTACGATATGGTGCAGAATAGTTGTCGCCTCTAAAATTAACTTTAGAGGAAAAAAATGAGTCAATAATATACCGAAGGCTTTAAAATACAATCCGTGAAACTTTAACCTATTGCTGCATTGTCCAAATAAATATCTATACCTGAATCTGGTGAAATAGTAGATACGGGAATATCAACACCTTGTTTCCATTGCAAGACGGGGTCTTGTTTTGACATACCTGTCACAATAAAAAATAATTGCCGCGTATTGGCTAATGTTTTAGCACTTAGAGAAATACGGTCAGATGGTGGTTTAGGTGAATTATAGACTTCATGAACCGTCTCTTCTAATGGATGCACTTGTCCTGGAAATAAACTGGCTGTGTGCCCATCTTCTCCCATTCCGAGTAACACCAGGTCGAACTGGTCGACTTCTGCAATGGATAATCTATATTTTTCAGCAGCTTCTAATGCACCCAGTTCGCAAGGCATGGTAAAAATATTAGATTCAGGGATAGCAACTTTAGTTAATAACGCATTGTGCGCCATAATACTATTTCTATCTTTGTCATCACTGGGTAAACAGCGTTCGTCACCGTAATAAATCATCCATTTTGACCAGTCTGTTTTTTTATTGGCCAATAACTGATAAATTTTTTCTGGCGTACTACCACCTGCCAAGACAATTTTAAAACTTCCTCTTTGACTAATCGCCTGTTTGGCGCTTTGTAAAATCTGTTTACAGACTTCATCAGCCACTTGGTCAGCGCTATCAAATTGGTGCCATTGATTTATTTTTTGCATGGTTATTCGCTATCTGGTTTTAATGAGTGACGCCAATAATGACTTTCTTTATCGAATAAACGTCTGGATTCTTGAGGCCCCCATGAGCCGGCAGGATAAGTAGCGATATAATCCCTCTCTTGAGACCATTTCTGCAAGATGGGATCAACAATACGCCAGGCATATTCGACTTCATCAGAACGTAAAAATAGGGAGCGGTCTCCTTCTATAACATCTAACAACAAGTCTTCATAGGCATCCGTTGAATGTTCATTATCATTTCGAAAACTGGCATCTAAACTGGTGACTCGAGTATTCATTTCCAGTCCCGGTTCTTTAACTGTCATTTCCATTCGAATACATTCTTCTGGTTGTATACCCAGCAATAACCAATTTGGACTGGTACAATTGACATGCGTATCACGGAAAAATTGTAATGGCGGCTGACGAAAACAGATAGAAATATTTGATTGCGCTTTAGCCATACGTTTACCCGTTCTAAGATAAATAGGAACATCTTTCCAGCGCCAATTATCCACATATAACTTCATTGCCGCATAGGTCTCTGTGACACTATCTTCTGGCACACCTTCTTCTTGTATGTAACCGTTAACCTTTTCTCCATTGACATTGCCGCTCGAATATTGCCCACGGAATGCAACTGCATTAACAGCTTCTTTATGAATCGGACGTATTGATTTAAGGACTTTTACTTTTTCATCCCTTAATGATTCAGCCTCCATAGAAGCGGGAGGTTCCATGGTTACCAAGGTCAATAATTGCAATAAATGACTTTGCAACATATCACGCATCGCACCTGAAGTGTCATAATATTGTGCACGAGAGCCTATTCCAAATTCTTCAGAATGGGTAATTTGAATGTGATCAATATAGTTACGATTCCACAAAGGTTCCAGCATGGTATTGGCAAATCGAAAAACTAATAAATTTTGTACCGTCCCTTTGCCAAGATAATGATCAATCCGATAAACCTGCTCTTCTGTCAAATATTTAGCAATACGCTTTTGTAGAGATTGAGCACTTTGCAAATCATATCCAAAAGGCTTTTCAATAATTACCCGGCTCCATCCTGAATCTTCTTTTAATAATTCTACTCCACTTAGTAACTCTATAGTGTTACTGAAATCAGAGGGACTGATCGCTAAATAAAAGGCTCTGTTTTTTGGAAATTTTTTATTATTCAGTACTTTTGCCAGTTCCTGATAACTCTCCACTTTTTTAATGTCACCTTTATGGTAATACATACGCTGACAAAAACGTTTAAAAACGGCTTCATTCAATCCGTTACGCGCTTTTGCTTCCAGCATATCGCGCACTTCAGATTGCCATTTATTTTGATCCCATTCACGACGACCAATGGCTATAATTTTTGTACCTTCTGGTAATAAATTTTCTACATCCAGATGATACAAGGCGGGCATTAATTTAACGCGCGACAGATTACCTGTCGCGCCATAAATCACGTAAGTGCAAGCTTCTGCTTTCATTATTCCTCTTTAAACATTGTAAGTTGACGAAGCCGTATCACCACCACGACCTGTCCAATTAGTATGGAAAAATTCACCGCGTGGTTTATCAGTTCTTTCGTAAGTATGAGCACCAAAATAATCGCGTTGTGCCTGCAATAAATTAGCCGGTAATCTTGCTGTACGATAGCCATCAAAATAAGCCAATGCAGATGAAAATGCTGGGGTAGGAACATTAAGTTCTATCCCCATTATTACCGCTTTACGCCAACCTGCATCCGCTTTTTCCATTGCTGCTGAAAAGAAATCAGTTAATAATAAGTTTTCCAACCCAGAATCTTTATCATAGGCCTCTTTAATATTGCCTAAAAACTGGCTACGAATAATACAACCACCTCGCCACATTAAGGCAATATCACCGTAATTAAGCGTCCAGTCATATTCAACCGCAGCCTGTTGCATGAGTTGAAAGCCTTGTGCATAAGAAATGATTTTAGAAGCATAGAGTGCATCATGAATTGCGCTCACCATTGCAGCCTTATCCCCAGAAAAAGCAATAGGTTTTTTAGGTAAGCGTTCCGCCGCTTTAACTCGCTGATCTTTTTGTGCAGATAAACAACGCGCAAAAACTGATTCAGCAATCAGTGTTAATGGTATTCCCATATCCAATGCATTAATGCCTGTCCATTTACCTGTGCCTTTTTGACCGGCTGTATCTAATATACTATCAACTAGAGGATCTCCGTTTTCATCTCGATAGCTCATTATATCGGCAGTAATTTCAATTAGGTAGGAATCTAACACCCCTTTGTTCCAATCTGCAAAAATTGCCTGAATTTCATCCGCATTAAAGCCTAAACCTTCACTCATTAATTGATAAGCTTCACAAATAAGCTGCATATCACCATATTCAATCCCATTGTGAACCATTTTCACATAATGACCGCCACCGTTATCACCTACCCATTCACAACAAGGAGCGCCTTCAACCTTGGCACTAATTGCCTGGAATATGGGTTTAACGGCTTCCCAGGCATCTTTATTTCCACCTGGCATAATTGAAGGCCCATGTCTCGCGCCTTCTTCTCCACCCGAAACCCCAGTTCCAATGTATAAAATACCTTTTTCTCTTAATGCATCTGTACGACGATTTGAATCGGTATAAAGTGAATTGCCACCATCAATAATGATGTCACCTTCAGATAGCAATGGCAGTAGATTTTCAATATATTGATCAACTACATCGCCAGCTTTAACCATCATCATGACTTTGCGTGGTGATTCAAGGCTATCGACTAATTCTTGTAAAGAATAAGTACCTACAATCTCTGTACCTTTCGCTGGACCTTCTATAAAGTCATCTACTTTATTTGCGCTACGATTATAAACAGCAACTTTAAATCCATTGTCATTCATGTTCAGGACTAGGTTTTGTCCCATAACAGCAAGGCCGATTAATCCAATATTTGCTTTCATTTTGCTCTCCAGGTTTTAT
>CAYNRB010000126.1:0-5537 GCA_964399475.1 uncultured Methylomarinum sp. | reverse complement strand
CGCGTTCAACTGGTATTCTATGTTTAAAAAATGTAATTCCAATTCCTAGCATAGACTATAGGCATTAAACCATCAACAACATAATTGAATTGCAAAATACAAATAATTTTATTACCACTCCAAAGACTTCCATAAATAATAATGGGTTTTTCTACGCCAAGTATGAATAGCTTGGGTTTGTTTGTTAATCTGTTATTGAATTGGAAAAGAAAAACCATTTTATGCATTTTCATATTAAAAAATATATACTGATATTTTCAGGACTGTTATGCGTTGCTTTAGGTGTTATTGGCATCGTTCTACCCATCTTGCCGACTACGCCGTTTCTAATAGTGGCCTTAGCATGTTTCGCTAAAAGTTCACCTCGTTTTCATCAACTGCTACTACAAAATAGGTGGTTTGGTGCATCGTTACAACAATGGGAAGAAAGTCGGACTATTTCACATGCAACAAAAATTAAAGCCATAAAATTGATTATTTTTACCTTTGCACTATCAATTGGAATCTTACATGGAAGATTAGTACTGCAAGTTGGTTTGCTGATTGTTGGCAGTATTCTTTTATTTTTTATATGGCGTCTTAAAGAAACTCAGGGCAGTCGTCACTGATATCGAATTAACGGGTAGCCTGGATGTAGCGCAGCGAAACTCGGGAGGAATGATGCGACTGACTCTGGATTCCACTGCGCTACATCCAGGCTACATTGATAGCATGTCTGATTGGCTGTCGGTCGATCTCTATTTTCTTCTGGAATTTATAGCGGATACAGTTTAAATTCCAATACAATCAATACTCAATCTTTTTACTTTTTCCCCTAGTTTTAAAGCCGTTAACTGTCCACCCCAAAGACAGCCAGTATCAATAGCGTAACAATTTCGTCCTTGATAATAGCCTAGCGTCGACCAATGCCCGAAAATAATTTTCATGTTGGCTGATTTCCGGTTTGGAACTTCAAACCAAGGTAACAAATGTCTAGGTTGAGTACCGATTGCGCCACTGTGTTTAAAATCTAATCGACCATCCATCTCACAATAACGAATTCGGGTAAAACAATTAACAATAAATCGAATTTTTTCCATTCCATGTAAATTAGTGTTCCAGATATTAGGATAATCACCATACATATTTTCAAAAAAATCTATATGGTCGGGACCTCGCAATACTTTTTCAGCTTTTAAAGCCATTTTTTTAGTTCTGGAGAAGCCCCATTGAGGAGGCAAGCCAGCATGTAATAAACAATATTCATCGTTATAACGAAATAAAGCTTGATGTCTTAGCCAATAGAGAAGTTCATCACAATCTGAAGCTTGCAAAAATTGACTTAAGGTGTCTTTTTTACGGGGAAGACGTTGATGGCAGGCGGTAGCTAGTAAATGCAGATCATGATTACCTAAAACAGTAATTGCTGAATCACCTAAAGATTTAACAAATCGTACCGTTTCAAGAGATTTAGGCCCACGATTTACTAAATCCCCAACAAACCAAAGTTGGTCTTCCTTAGGTTCAAACTTAATATAATCCAACAATCGAAGTAAGTCATCAAAACAGCCCTGAATATCGCCAATTGCATAGATAGCCATAGAGTTGATTAAATAACAGGTTAGTGTAAGGTTCTTGGAACAGACAAAGTAAATTGAGGAACTGAAGCATTAAAATTATCACCGCCATCCGAAATCATTAAATATTGGCCTTGCATAATACCTACTGGTGTTTCTATCATTGCACCACTACTATAGCGAAATGATTCACCCGCTTTTAAGTAGGGCTGTTCGCCTATCACCCCTTCGCCTCTGACCTCCTGAATTTTTCCATTTGAATCAGTAATTAACCAATGACGCGAGAGTAACCTAGCGGGGACAGAACCAGCGTTAGTAATGGTAATAGTATAGGCAAAAACATATCGATGATCAGCAGGTGATGATTGAGATGCAATATATTGGGGTATTGCATCGACTAAAATTTTATTTTTTTCATTCATGGCTAAATGATATACCATCTACAGTTTAGATTTTGACCATTTTAGGTGATTTGGCAGAATAAAGTTAGCTGAACTGCTGAGTATTTTTTCAGACTATAAAGCCTACTTGATTATAATGTACTCACTTCAACATTTAATGTGCTCGTTCTTACGCTTGAAACCTTTGTATTTATTAAAAAAACCAGATCAAATGAAAGTTATCAGTCTTTTTTTATTTTTTAATCTGTTTACTATGAATTTTGTCTTTGCAGTAGATATCGACAATTTATTCTTTGCCGCTATGCTGGGTAAGACAGCGAGAGTCAAATCCATATTAGCTGATGGTATAGATGTCAATGGAAAAACCGGTTCAGGACGAACAGCTCTTATGGGTGCCAGTTTTAATGGAAATATCCGGGTAGCTAAAATATTACTGACGTATGGGGCAAATGTTAATTTAACTGATAATTTAGGCACAACTGCGTTAATGGATGCGGTTGTATTTGGTCGAGAAAAATTAATTAAATTATTAATTACTGCGGGTGCAGATGTTAATGCAACTGATAACCAGAATGTTTCCGTGATAGACAAAGCCAAAAAAACCCAGTATAAAAATATCGTAAAAATTTTAGAAAAGGTAGCAAAATCTATCAAACAAAAGTCAGATAGCAAAACAACTGATCCGGTAGCAGCGGAAAAACCCACAACAGAACCTGAAACAGATAAATGACGAAAGATAAAACTAAACCTTTTCACATCCATATTTTGGGTATTTGTGGCACATTTATGGGTGGCTTAGCTTTAATAGCTAAGGAATTAGGCTATCAAGTCAGTGGTTCCGACCAAAATGTTTATCCTCCTATGAGCACACAACTTGAGGAGCAGGGTATTCAGTTAATGCAGGGCTATATAGCGAAAAACCTGGATTGCAAACCTGATTTAGTGGTAATTGGCAATGCCATATCCCGGGGCAATGAAGAAGTTGAAACGGTATTAAACCTAGGGCTTAAATATATTTCTGGCCCTCAATGGTTATCAGAACATGTATTACAACAAAAATGGGTACTTGCTGTAGCAGGCACACATGGAAAAACCACCACTTCTAGTATGTTGGCCTGGATTTTGGAATATCAGGGGTTTAATCCTGGGTTTTTAATTGGTGGCATCCCCTTAAATTTTGGACTGTCTGCACGCTTGGGCACATCAGATTTCTTTGTTATCGAAGCAGATGAATATGATTCTGCTTTTTTTGATAAACGCTCAAAATTTGTTCATTATCAGCCCCGAACTGCAATTTTGAATAATCTTGAATTTGATCACGCTGATATATTTGAAAATTTGGATGCAATCAAAAAGCAATTTCACCATTTAGTCAGAACCATTCCTGGAGAAGGCTTAATCATCACCCCAGAATCTGATCAAAATATTGCTGATGTGTTAGAAATGGGGTGCTGGACACCCGTAGCTAAAACAGCAATTCATGAGGATGCACTCTGGAAGGCAGAATTAATTAAAGCTGATGGCAGTGAATTTAGGCTGGTACATAATGGCGATGAGCAAGGTATTGTAGCTTGGTCTCTAACAGGCGAACATAATGTATATAACGCCCTATCAGCCATCGTTGCCGCCAGACATATTGGAATTTTGCCTTCGGATGCGATTAATGCATTGAAAACTTTCAAAAATGTTAAACGTCGCATGGAGGTCATCGGTAAAAAACAGGGTATCACCCTTTATGATGATTTTGCGCATCACCCAACAGCTATCCACACTACTCTGGATGGATTAAGAAAGCAGGTGGGGCATGCAAAAATTATTGCGATAGTAGAGCCGCGCTCAAACACCATGCGTATGGGCATCCATCGCCAGGCATTAGCAGAATCTTTAAAGCTTGCTGATGTGGCTATTTTATATCAGCCTGAAAACTTGGATTGGGATTTAACAGACTTAAAGCAATATGCTGAAAACATAGAAATAGTTACCACGCTGGATGCTATTATCCAACGTTTTAAAATTTTAGGGGTTTCTGGAAGCCATTTTGTGTTGATGAGTAATGGTAGTTTTGGTGGGATTTATCAACGTTTATTAGACGAATTGTAATCCATGCTTACGATTATTCAACGAGTAACTCAGGCAAAAGTGGTGGTTGACGACATCACCATCGGCCAGATAGAAACAGGAATAATGGCATTGCTGGCCATAGAAAAAGGAGACACAGAAAAACAAGCCAATCGGTTACTTGAACGTATACTCAATTACCGAATATTTGCGGATGAAAATGGCAAAATGAATTTAAGTTTGCGTGATATAAAAGGAGGGTTGTTAATCGTTCCACAATTCACCTTAGCAGCCAATACCCAAAGTGGAAATAGACCCAGTTTTTCTGCGGCAGGGACACCAGAACAAAGCTTGAAGCTGTATAATTTTTTCTCTGAACAAGCTGAAAAAATATATTCGCCCACACAATTCGGTCAATTCGGTGCAGATATGAAAGTGAAGCTTACCAATGATGGCCCCGTCACTTTTACCTTAAAATCATCACCTAAATAAAAACGGAAGCTTTAAGGTAACGCGCAATAAATAACCTACCAATATTGCGACGTATTTTTGTTTGCCTTTGGCGTTGCTACGTAGGGCACATAGCGAGCTATGTAACCGAAGTGGCAACGCCAAAGGCGAACAAAAAGACAAGCAAGATTGGTGGGTTATTTATTGCGTGTTGCCTAATGTATAAACGCATTGCTAAAACAGTTGTGGTGCATAAGAAAGCTCGTCATTGATGATTGTTCTATAGGGATCAATTGAAACCAAGACCCTTGAGCTTCTTATAATTTAGCCAGGATGTAGCGGAGCGGAATCCGAGGTTCAAAGTTATGGTCACGAAACCTGGATTCCGTTTCACTGCATCCAGGCTACATTTGAACTATCCTTTTTAATATTTAGAAAGAGTATTACTCCTTAGCTATTGTTTAGATCCTAACTATTTCTAAACATATTGCAAATGCTAACGGGATAGAACTTTAAGACTCGTAATCTGTTAATGTTCTATTGATGGGTAAATTCGTAGCTCGTCATTCCTTCGTACTCTTTACTTCAGTTAACAGAGGTTCTCATAATGTAAAAATGTAGCCTGGATGTAACGGAGCGGAATCCAGGTTTCAAAGTTATGGTCACGAAACCTGGATTCCGTTTCACTACATCCAGGCTACATTTGAACTATACTTTTTAATATTTGCAAATTAGTGGGGTCAGAGTAGAGTATTATTCAGTTAAAGATACGCAAACCATATTTCATCTAGAATATTGAAATTAATTTGGTTCTGAAGATTATATTGTATTCATAGAGCGTACAAAGCCTAATAATTTTTATAATATTTTCACTACCCAGTTTTCAAGCAGTTGCGACTTTTGGTATAGGGTGGCTTTAAATATTACAAGAATTATTTAGCTTTCGTTCTTAAATCAGAAACATTATTTTTAGTCCCTACTTGTATGGATTCTTGCAGATTAGATACTAATAATAAATAACAATGTTTTATAGCGAAAAAACTTTTTTTAACTCCAATGTTACCTTGTAAAA
>CAYNRB010000125.1:8109-9517 GCA_964399475.1 uncultured Methylomarinum sp. | reverse complement strand
ACATACCAAGGGGCTTGTTTGATATCTGTGTGGGCGAACATGTTGTCTTTGGCTTTTGAATAATCTACCCAGCGCGTGAGAGACTCTAGATCCATTGGGCTGAGTTTCCAGCGTTTATGTGGCTCTGAGAGTCGGCTGTTAAAACGTTTTTCTTGTTCTTCGTCGGATACTGAGAACCAGTATTTAATTAATATAGTACCTGAACGTACTAGCATTCGTTCAAATTCTGGGCAGGATCGCAAGAATTCCCTGTATTCGTTTTCAGTACAAAATCCCATGACTTTTTCTACACCAGCTCGGTTATACCAGCTGCGATCTAGTAAAACTATTTCTCCGGCTGCTGGAAGATGGGCGACATAGCGTTGAAAATACCACTGGGTTTTTTCACGCTCTGTAGGCGCAGGCAGGGCAACTACTCGACAAACTCTGGGGTTAAGGTGCTGGGTTATACGTTTAATCACACCACCTTTGCCCGCTGCATCACGACCTTCAAAGACAATTACAATTTTCAGACCTTTTAATTTAACCCATTCTTGTAATTTAACCAGTTCCAGTTGCAAGCGAAAAAGTTCTTTTTGATAAATTTTATTTTTAATTTTTTTAGGCGTTTGTTTGCTCATTTTGCCTCCTTCAATTAGGTTTATTTATTGCGAGTTGCCTTAATTCCGTATCAAAATTAATTAATCATAGCTTATTAAGATCATTGTGATTGAATTTTATCTAGATTATACAATTAATAATTTATTAATTAGTTATTAAAATGTTTTGATTTTTTTCGGTATAATTGCAAGAATTTTTATTATATTTAGTGATAGGACAATATGTCGGAGATCAATAAAGTTGTATTAGCCTATTCAGGTGGCCTGGATACTTCTGTTATTTTAAAATGGCTAGAAGAGGTGTATTCTTGCGAAGTAGTTACTTTTACTGCCGATATTGGGCAAGGTGAAGAGGTAGAACCTGCAAGAGCGAAAGCTGAAGCCATTGGCATTAAAGAAATTTATATTGAAGATTTACGTGAGGAATTTGCTCGGGATTATGTTTTTCCCATGTTTCGTGCCAATACGATTTATGAAGGTGAATATTTATTAGGCACTTCCATTGCCAGACCTTTAATTGCAAAGCGTCTGATTGAAATAGCTAATGAAACAGGCGCGCAAGCTATTTCTCACGGTGCAACGGGTAAAGGTAATGATCAGGTGCGATTTGAATTGGGAGCTTATGCTTTGCGTCCTGATATTCATATTATTGCGCCCTGGCGTGAATGGGAGTTGAGTTCTAGGCAGTCTCTACTAGCTTATGCAGAAAAGCATGGGATTCCGGTTGAGATGAAAAAAGGTAAGGCATCTCCTTATTCTATGGATGCTAATTCTTTGCATATTTCTTATGAAGGCGGAATATTAGAAGA
>CAYNRB010000125.1:0-8009 GCA_964399475.1 uncultured Methylomarinum sp. | reverse complement strand
ATTTATAACGGCTATTGGTGGAGTCCTGAACGAAAATTGTTACAGGGTATGATTGATGACTCGCAAATCACCGTTAATGGCAGGGTTAGACTCAAGCTTTATAAGGGCAATGTTTTGGTTGTTGGAAGAGTCTCAAAAACTGATAGTTTATTTGATGAGAGTATTGCAACCTTTGAAGATGATGAAGGTGCTTATAATCAAAAAGATGCGGAAGGATTTATTAAGTTGAATGCATTGAGATTAAGGATTGCAGCGCGTAAGAATTAAGCTGGGAAAGTTGTTTTCTGTACCTTCCTAATGAAGGTGCAGGAAATAATTTGAGCCATTTTTTGAGCTTAGTCCGTTACTATTTCCACAATGCCGAAGAACAACAAAAAATTTGCAATAATTAGTAGCATCTAAATAAACTGAATAAAATTCACGCATGCTATTGGTAAACTTGTATAATAAAAGAATGTGTGTTTATTACAGACCCTTCGAGGGAACAATAACAATAATGAGTGTAATATGCGTGAGATAAAACCAGAATTAGTTGATGCCAATGAGCATAAATTAGCTATTCTGCAATATATTCCACATCAAGGTTTGGTAAAAGCGAATAGACTTTTATTGATACTGTTGTTTTCATTGATGACAGTAATCTTTTTATTGGGGTTTTTTTTCTTGCCTGCAGATAAGATGTTGGATGATTTTAGCGAAAGATCTGGGAACACTCCCATAATTTATACGGTTCAGAACCCCGTGTTGAGCTCTGAAATCAATATTTTAAAAGGTCAACTTGTTGGCTTGATCAGTGGTTCAATTGAAAGCAAATTAAGGACGCTAGAAGCAAGTATTCGAGAGGGCAGTGTTAAGTCTTCATTGGGTACCCTTCATGATTTAAGAAATGACGTTAAAGTTTTGCAAACTTATTCAGCACCGTCACCGATAAAAGCACAAATTAAAAACCAGATTGATGATAAATTATTAAAAGAAGTTTCTCAGTTAAAAAGTCTTATCTATCTTACTTTGACTTCATGTGGATTAATGATTGCTGCAATTGGTGGTTTTTGGATAAGGAATCAATATCGGCTAACTCATACATCTACTGTGCATCGAGCCACTTTGGGGCGGCATAAATAAGGATGTCGGTTAGTATTTTTGACTGCTTGGTACCCTTTATAAATTGATAAAGACTTTGAAAATTTAAGGAAATGGGATAGGGTAGGCAAAAAAGACTGTGCCAACCCTACAAAAAATCCTATCCAATTTGTGCTGAATTCAATCATGATTTTTGGGTATAAAAAAAGCCGCTACATTTTACAATGTAGCGGCTTTTTTTATACAAAAATTTAAGCAGATTACTGGCTTAAGTATTTAAATACAGCATCAATAGCTTGGTCTTCAGTATAGCCTGCTTTTTTAACAGGACCTACTGCCATGATCGCTGCTGTAGCTTTAGGCATTCCATTTTTACCATTTTTCAAGGTAGTAGCAAAAGTAGCTTTATCAAGCTTACCTGATTTAATTAAAGTAGCTAATTGAGGGTTAGAAGCTATATCATGACAAGAACCACATCCACGACCAAAAGCACGGTCATAAATTTTCTTGCCTACTTTCAATTCGTCAGCAGCAAATGCTTGGCTACTTAATCCGATTAAAGCAATACCAGCTAAAGCACCTAATATCTTTTTCATGTTCTATCTCTCATTGTGTTGAAAAAATAACCAAGCTTTGGGTAAAGAAAACCTGATTGATTTGAAATTTAGCCTGCAAATGTTATTCGATTTTAAGTAAAATTTCAATCTATATTTGGAAACATAACGCGTCCAAATGATGAGGCCAGGGAGTTTACCTCAATAATTGAGTAAATATTTTAGTTGGTTTTATGAAAGCTGTTTTTTTATACAGCTAATTTTGCATGCGTAACTCACGAAGTTTAACTAAAAATAATTATAAAAAGTATCTACTTTAACAAGCAAGTAATGCCATTCCATTCCAGAGGAGGGATGAGGAATGATGGAGTTCACCCCCATTTGATAAAGTAGATACGTGAATAACTTAAGTGATTCGGACTCAATTATCCGAATTTTGTCTGAATAGGGACTGAATTATTTACGCCACTTTTGTAAATAACCATTGGTTGCTAGGCTATAGAACTTTTTTTGATTGCTGGTAAATGCCAGAGAAAGAATGGTAGCTGCTGTAGGACGCCAATTTCCCTTTTTTTTAGGCCGCCAATATTTTAGTAATTTTCCTGTTTTTACTTTCCATAATTCAATCCGCTGGGTGGTATGACCAAGAAGCAAATACTTATTGTTATTTGAAAATTCAGCTGAAGTCAGTGTTATTAACTTAGGCCCTATGTTTTTATGTAATTTCCCGTTTGAGGTTTTCCATAATCGGGTTTGGCTTAAGGCTGCATTGGTTAATGCGTATTTTCCATTAGGACTTAAAGCAACAGAAGATAGTTTATTTTGATGTTGCCAACTGTGTTTAAGTTTTCCCGTAGACAGATCCCAGAGTTTTGCTGTTTTATCTTCTGAGCCGGTTAATGCTAGAAGGCCGTTATCTGCAATAGCCGTTGCAAGAACCCTGTCTTCATGTGAAAAATTATAAAGGGTTTTTCCATATTGCAGAGCAAGATAAATGGCTTTATCCTTTAATCCAATGAGAGCAAATTGTCCATCAGGCGAAATCTTTATACTATTGATGTCAGGTAAGCCCCAGACAGCCAGTAAAGTACCATCAGAAATTCTCCACCAGGCGATTGAGTTTTTTTCAGCGGTGATGGCATATTCTTCCGATACGGAAATATCATTGGTAATAATGCCGTTGTTTTCATCCGTATGTTTCCATTTGTGAATCAGCGCTGGTTTACCTTTAGTTTTCCATAATTCTCCATAGCCTTCAATAGTCCCTAATAAGGCATAATTTTCAGAAAGAGCCGCAGAAAAAACACCATTGCTAGATAATAAGTTGGTTTTTTCGGGTTTAGGTGTTCGATCGCATGCAAACAGTGTGCAGAGTAGAGCGATTAACAATAGAATTTTTAGTCTAAACATTTTGGAGACCGCTTGAAAATAGATTGGTATTAAATCGTATCTGCTATATGTTTCAGCGTGAACTTGGTAGGATTTAGGTGGGCAAAAAAGACTACCTACCTTCCCAGTCCATGCCAAGTAGTCATCACCATTTAGTTAAAGTTTCAATCATAAATAGTCACCCACAACCTACCAGAGGCTTAACTTAAGGCAGTGACGCAGAGAGTGGAAACGATACTATTGCTCAACCTGGAACCAATTTAATTTATCATGCAATGAAACTACCGTTCCAACGATAATCAGGGTTGGGGCTTTAATATTGCTGTTTGCCACAATTTCTGGAAAAGTTTCAAGAATTCCAGTAATAACACGTTGATTAGGTGTGGTGCCTTGTTGAATTATAGCTATTGGATGATTTTTTGCACAACCATTTACAATCATTGAATCACAAATGGTTTTAAGGCTGGAAAGTCCCATGTAAAAAACAATGGTTTGATTGGGTGCTGTCAACTGTTGCCAGTTAAGATTGGCAGAGCCATCTTTTAGGTGACCGGTAACAAAAGTACAGGATTGAGCATGGTCTCTATGCGTTAAAGGAATACCTGCGTAGGTTGCACATCCAGATGCTGCGGTAATTCCCGGAACCACCTGGAAACTAATACCTTGATCGACCAATGTTTGTATCTCTTCACCTCCACGTCCAAAGATAAAAGGGTCGCCGCCTTTTAAACGTACTACTCGTTTACCTTTTTTAGCTAAAGTCGCTAATAGATTATTGATTGAATCTTGCGGCAAACTATGGTTTTCTCGCTGTTTCCCAACATAAATCTTTTCTGAATCTCTTCGAGTTAATTCTAGAATTTCGGGTGAAACCAGTCGATCATAGAGAACTATATCGGCCTGCTGCATTAATCTGAGTGCACGAAATGTTAATAAGTCTGGGTCTCCAGGCCCAGCCCCTACCAAATAAACCTCACCTTTATTTTTGGTTGTTGTCGTATTTGAAAGAATTTTTTGAAGTAGTTCTTCAGCTGCTTTTTCATTACCTGATAAAACAAGTTCAGCTACATTACCTTGTAAAATTTTTTCCCAAAAAATACGGCGTTGTTCAGGTTCTGTTATTTTCTCTTTAACAGGTGATCTGAATTTGTTTGCTAAATTCGCGAGCTGACCATAAGCTGATGGAATTATACTTTCAATTTTTGCTCTTAATAAGCGAGCTAAAACGGGTGATGCGCCGCCAGATGAAACTGCTGCAATAAGCGGGGATCGATCAATAATTGCTGGAAATATAAAACTGCAAAGAGCAGGGTTGTCCACTACATTGACCGGTATTTTTAATTCATTTGCAGTATTAGCTACTAAAATATTAGTTGCTGAATGGTTTGTAGCTGAGATGATTAAGCGGAAATCATTGGCATCGGATTTTTCAAACGATTTTTTAATTATCTGCAATGCTTGATAATGTTTTTTGAGCTGCAAAACTTCAGAGCCAATTTTTTCGGCAATAACGGTAATTGAGGCATCAGCTTTTAGTAATAATTCTATTTTACGAGCGGCAACGCCTCCTGCACCTATGACTAAACAATCTTGATCTTTGAGTTTTAAAAAAAGGGGAAAATAATCCATTAAGTTCTTTGATACTGTCTATCGGGCGAAAATGTTATTATAAAGTACTCTTTAGAAGATTGAGTAACTTAAAATAGACATGATTGAATTTGACCTAGAAGTCGATGCGAGTGGATTAAATTGTCCCTTACCCTTATTGCGTTTAAAGAAAGGCTTAACAGAGCTGGAATCAGGAGGGGTTATTAAGCTTATTGCAACTGATCCTGCTGCGCATCTGGATATTGGTGTTTATACAGATCAGACGGGTCATAAGATCATTGAGTATAAAAAGCGAGAGGAGGGTAAACAGGTTTTTTATGTTGAAAAGAAATGAATTAGCAGAAATATACTTCGCGCAGTCACGGTTGTGGAATCTAAAGCGAGTTGGTTGTTGTTGATAGCAAGGCTCTGAAACGGGCGCATAGCAAGCTACGCAACTACAGTCTATCGGAAAAAAACCGACCGCTAGAAATCCGTTACCGTGCGGAGTATATTTAAGTTTGTGAAAAAAACTCTAGAAAGAGTGATATTTGGTTTGAACTTCTTTAAAAATATCGGCACCTTCCACTGCATACTTCTCTGCCTCTTCAAAATTACCCTTTTTGAAGGCTGAGCGTGACTTTTTCATTCTAGAGTTTGCTTTTTGACGCAGTCTGTCAACTGGATTGCTTTCTATTCTTTTAGAGAATCTTTTAGCTTTTTGGAATAAGATTAAAACGCTATTTAATTCATCGCGGTTTTGGATTGCCGTCACTACATCTTCTGATAAACGAATCGTATCTTTAATTGCTTGTACTACTTCTTCAGGTGTTGCATTGTCAATTTTATCAGCCAGTGCAGTAGGTGCAATAAGCGCTGCATAAACAAAAAAAGCCAATATTAGTTTTTTTAATAAAGCCATTGTAGGATTTTCCTCATGTATAAGTGAATTAAGTATATTGGCCTAATAAAGCCGCTAGTTTTTCTACTATATATCATCCAAACCAATTTTTATTAAAAGTTAAATAAAGTCTAGGAATGATAAATTGGGGGCATTCGATTTCTCTGATCCCAGAACAACCAAATAATTCTCTCATTAAACCTGATTTCTGGGTTATCGCGCTCCATGTAGCGATGGAATGCTATCATAGAGGTGATAAGTTCCCAAGCATAATTAATTTAACATTTTACTTGTCTTTTTTTCCATCTTCAGTGTTGCATAAATAGTTACGTAGCTCGCTATGCGCCCATTTATACAACACTGAATATGAAAAAAAATCCTGCGTAAAATTAGTTAAACTAATTATACTTGGGTACTTATGAATATCAAAATATTCATATTATTTTTATGGTTAATTTGAAGTATTAAAGAAAATATATTTCAAATCATCTTTATATACTGAAAATCTTCTGTAATCAACTTCAAGTTTGGATTTTGTTCTTTATACATTTATTCAAATAATATTCGGTATCTGAAAATAATCTGCTGATTAGAACCAAATTACACTTTGTGGCTAGAGATATAATACAGGGTGATTTTCTGTAATAATTTTTTTAAAATGTTCACTATAAATTCTGCAAATATGAATAGGCAAAGTATAATAGCCCACTATTTATTCATTCATGTACATTTTAATAAATCAGGAAAAATAATGGCAACAATCAATTTTCAAGGAAAACCACTAAATACATCGGGCAATTTACCTCTAGTAGGTACAAAAGTGCCTGACTTTTCATTAGTTTCGGGGGAATTAAAAGAGGTGTCGCTTAAAGACTATGCAGGAAAATTAAAGATACTGAGTGTTGTACCTAGTCTTGATACGCCAACTTGCGCTACTTCCAGCAGAATTTTCAATCAAAAGGCTACTAAGCTAGAAAATACCGTTGTTTTAATTATTTCTGCTGATTTGCCTTTTGCTCAAGGTCGCTTTTGTGAGGCAGAAGGTCTTAAGGATGTCACACCTTTATCGACATTCCGTTCATCATTTGCAGAAGATTATGGGGTTAAAATTGTGGATACCATTTTAGTGGGTCTGACTACTCGTGCAGTTTTGGTAGTGGATGAAAATGATCAGTTGATCTACTCAGAATTAGTAGCAGATGTTGCAGAAGAACCTGATTATGAAAGTGCTTTGGCTGTAATTAAAGAGCATAAATAATAGTTTCTGGATAGATTACAATTTGTAAAATTTAAGTGTAGAAACATTCTTTTAAGTTTTTAATATTGATATTCCTAAAGGTAAATAATGAAAAAATATAACATCGCAATTTTAGCAGGTGACGGAATCGGCCCAGAAATAATGCAGGAAGCGGTTAAAGTTTTAAAACTTGTTGAAGAACGTAATGATGTTTCATTTGATTTAACACCTGCTTTGTTTGGTGCTTGTGCCTATTTCGAGACGGGGGACGCATTTCCTCAGGAAACCAAAGATATTTGTGATAAAGCGGATGCGATTCTTAAAGGCCCGATTGGTTTGAGCCATGAAGAATCTAAAAATATTCCTATTGATAAGCAGCCTGAACGCGGCGCATTGCTTCCCATGCGCCGTCGTTATAATACCTATGCAAATTTTCGTCCTGTCTCTTTACCTAAAGAACTGGCGCATTTTTCACCTTTAAAGCCTGAAATAATTGGTGAGGGTATTGATCTGATTATAGTCCGTGAACTGGTAGGCGGACTTTATTTTGGTGAAAAAGAAGTCGGTGTGAATGAGGAGGGACTTCGTTATGTTAAAGAAACACTGGAATATGATGAAGGCCAGATCAGACAGATTCTTCTTCAAGCTTTTAAATTAGCGATGGCGAGAAAAAAAGTTCTACATAATATTCATAAAAGTAATGTGCTGAAATCCAGCGTGCTTTGGAATGAAATTTTAGACGAAGTAGCAAAAGACTATCCTGAAGTTAAAGTCATCAATATTTTGGTTGATGCGGCCGCTACACAACTTTGCCTTAATCCTACACAGTTTGATGTGATGGTAATGGAAAATATGTTTGGCGATATCTTAAGTGACCAAGGTGGCGGTATTCTGGGTTCATTAGGATTGATGCCATCTGCTTGTCTGGGTGATGATAAGGCCTATTATGAACCTTCTCATGGCTCTGCGCCTGATATAGCAGGTAAAAATATTGCTAATCCATATTCAATGATTGGTTCAGTTGCGATGATGTTAGAGAATAGTTTTGATATGCAGGAAGAAGCCAAAAATGTATGGTCTGCCATGCAAGGAGTTTTTGGCGACGGATTTTCTACAGCCGATCTATCTAAATCGGGTACTGGGGTAAAAATGATAAGTACCAATGAATTCGGCGATAAAGTTATTGAGAAATTAAAGGCAACGCCTAAAGTTTCAAGCTAACTATTTTGCTTCATGTAGAGCGGACTTTAGTCCGCATAAA
>CAYNRB010000124.1:0-9575 GCA_964399475.1 uncultured Methylomarinum sp. | reverse complement strand
GATACCGAGCGTTTTGCAGGAACCTGTTACAAAGCCGCTAACTGGATCTACGTAGGTAAAACAAAAGGACGCGGAAAGTTGGGGCCTGCTGGAAAACAGAGCTTATCTATCAAGAACTTATGTCTTTATTCGCTGAATCGTCAGTTTAGAAGCCACTTAACAAGTTGATTTTATTCAGTATGGGTTGGTCGAATATTTACAACAAGTTTAATGAATAAAAATTAAAATAGTGGCTCACTTTTCAGCTGGTGGAGTGGATCAGTTTTGAATTGTTGTTGACATGTAGACGACTATCTGGTTATTCCATGCGAAAGAACGAAGTTCATAAGGCAAGGTAAACGTCACCATAAAATAGGTAACAGGCAATAGTTTTGCGAATTGACGATCCAGCCATCGTGAAGTGTCGTGATTTTGACATTGAACACAACTCCGATTTCCACAAGAACGAGGTTGCATTATTTCCTCTTTACATTCAGTACATTGGAGTTTAAATGAGCCTGCCGCTTCAGTTTTACAACATAGCCAAGCATGAATCGCACGAAATAGACTGGGCAAAAGACGATCTGCATATTTTTCCCGCAATGCGGTTTCGTATTGACGAAGAATCTCATTGAGTTTCATGAAAATCGATTGATTTAATGAACCAAGGGGAATTAATAGGGAGGGCTTGTTGAAATAATTCTGACTGCATAATATATGATTTTAATAGTTAATAGACTCAGTATATTATAATTTACCCACTCATTTTTCAAAAGAGCCAAAACCAATATCCTTGTACCCTATCAAGTTTAGACTTTGCGCGGTCGCGGTCGCGAGATTTATATAAAATTCTTGCTTGAATCTATGATCCAGTTATAATTAGAGGTTTTTCTAGCAGTTTGTAAAATCTGCCGACACCTCAAACCCGAATTATGTCTAGTCACATTATGCCAACCTACGGACGATTACCTGTAACATTTGAAAGAGGTGAAGGTGTCTGGTTATGGGATCAAAATAACAAGCGTTATCTTGATGCCCTTTCTGGAATAGCAGTTTGTAATTTAGGCCATGCTCATCCCGCCGTCCATGTGGCTATTTGCAAGCAAAGTAAGAAACTACTGCATACATCAAATTTATACAATATAGCCTCGCAAGAAATCTTAGCTGATCAACTGATCAATAAAAGCGGCATGGACAATGTTTTTTTCTGTAATTCAGGTGCGGAAGCCAATGAAGCGGCGATTAAAATAGCCCGTTTATATGGGCATCAGCAAGAAATAGACAATCCTTGCATTCTGGTTATGGATAATAGTTTTCATGGACGCACACTGGCCACACTCAGTGCAACCGGAAATAAAAAAATTCAGGAAGGTTTCTCGCCTTTGGTAGAAGGATTTCAGCATATTCCCTATAATGATAGGGATGCAATAAATAGCGCAATTATTCAAAATAGCAATATTGTTGCAATCTTCGTTGAGCCGATTCAAGGTGAAGGTGGTGTGCATATACCCGATTCAGATTATCTGAATCAGATTCGACAAATTTGCGATGAACATCAGTTATTAATGATGTTGGATGAGATTCAAACTGGTATAGGCCGTACCGGAAAATTTCTGGCCTACCAACATAATGCTATTCTTCCTGATGTCTGTACTTTAGCTAAAGCTTTAGGCAATGGTGTTCCAATAGGAGCCTGTCTTGCCCGAGGATCAGCAGCAACCGTTTTAACCGCCGGCAAACATGGCTCAACATTTGGCGGAAATCCATTGGCATGTAGTGCGGCCATCGCTGTGTTGGAAACACTTGATAACGAAAAAATCATTGAAGATGTTGAAGAAAAAGGTACTTTGATTGTTCTTCAGCTGACTAATAACCTAAAACAAAACAGCACTGTTTGCCAGATAAGAAACAAGGGATTGATGATTGGAATTGATCTTTCAATACCCTGCGCCAAACTGGTATCAAAAGCACAGGAAAAGGGTTTATTAATCAATGTAACAGCGGAAAAAACAATTCGCCTGTTACCGCCCCTTATCATAAATTCCGAACAAATCGAATGTCTGACAACCCTGTTATCAGAACTCATTCAAGAATTTACAACACAGTAAAAAGTATGAAACAGCCTAGACATTTTATCAGCCTGCTTGACATGACTAGTGATGAATTTCGCAATTTAATCATTAGAGCCATTTTTTTAAAAAATAATATTGACTTGGACTATCAGCCTTTAAAGGGGCGAGTTCTAGCCATGATTTTTGAAAAATCATCGACTCGAACACGCATTTCTTTTGAAACAGGGATGATTCAATTCGGTGGCAGTGCACTTTTTTTATCGCCTAGAGATACCCAACTGGGGCGTGGTGAACCGCTTGAAGATAGCGCCAAAGTTATTTCAAGCATGGTCGACTGTATTATGTTGCGTACTCATTCACATGAAATGGTGACTACTTTTTCAAAGCACTCCCGTGTTCCAGTCATCAATGGATTAACCGAATTATTACATCCTTGTCAGCTATTAGCTGATATGCAAGCTTATTTTGAACATAGGGGTGATATTGAGGGTAAAACGGTAACCTGGGTAGGAGATGGTAATAACATGTGTCATTCCTATATTAATGCGGCGCGTGTGCTTAACTTTAAATTGAATATTGCCTGCCCAAAAGATTATCAACCCAACAAATTAATTGTCGAGGCAGCTGGAGATCGAGTTAGATTTTTTAACTCTGCAATTGAAGCAGCAAAAAATTCCAATCTGGTTGTCACTGATGTATGGGCCAGCATGGGTCAGGAAGAAGAACAGCAGAAACGCTTTATTGCATTTAAAGAATACCAAGTCAATTCTGCTGTTATGAAAGTAGCGCATAAAAACGCCATTTTTCTACATTGCCTTCCTGCTCACAGAGGGGAAGAAGTGTCAGCCGATATTATTGACGGCTCGCAAAGCGTGGTATTTGATGCAGCAGAAAATCGTTTACATGCGCAAAAGGCATTGCTTGAATTTTTGCTGGATTAAACATTCCCCTGATTTGGATTAGTACTTAGGAAAGTCACAATAAGTAAACCACCCATCTTGCTGGTCTTTTTGTCCATCTTTAGTCGTGTAAAAATAGTTATGTAGCGAGCTATGCGCCTATTGTTACACGACTAAAGACAAAAAAAAATCCTGCCTAATAGGGGTAGTTTATTTTCTGAGAGTTTCCTTAAAATAAGCAAATCTGATTTCATTTGGAAATTATTGCTCTGTAATGCAAAGAATACAAGTGACAACTGTCTACATCAGAATTTATCAATAAATAACTGACTGCAGGAACCCATAACCGATATCTCTCGGATAGAATGGAATTATTTGCTTTCATAGCGGACTAAAGCCCGCTCTACAATTCCTGGCTACATCCTACTATAGGTACAACAGTGAACAATAAACTAATCCTTCTTTTTACTTTACTCTGTATCAGCATATCAGTTCAGGCTAAAACTGTTTATGTTACTGATCACATGAAATATACTCTCAGGAGCAGTGAAAGTAATCGAAGTAAAATAATAAAAATGATTCCGAGTGGAACCGCTCTAAAAATAATCAGCGAAAACAAGAAAACTGGTTACAGTAAAGTACGCCTATCCAATGGCCAAGAAGGTTATTTTATAACTCGACATACGCTAGATAAGCCCATTAGTCGATGGTATTTAGATAAAGCCAATAAAAAACTCGCCACATTACAAGAAAAACATGATTTGACTAAACAGAAATTGAATCAATTAACAGGTAATAATAAGGATACCCTTTCTTCCAATCAATCTTTGGCTAAAGAAAGGGATCTATTAAGCAACGAACTTAATGATTTACGTTTAACAGCAGCCAATGCCGTGCAATTAAAACACCAGAGAAATCAATTACAAGAACGTGTTATTTCTGTTGAACGAGATTTAGAAAAATTCAAACGTGAAAACCAGATCTTAAAGGATAGTAGTCGTCAGGACTGGTTTTTAAACGGCGGTATACTAGCGCTATTTGGCGTTATATTGGGTTTTATTCTACCGAAACTAAGCTGGCGTAGAAAAACCAGCAATTGGGATACTTTTTAGATAAGAGAGATGGAAAAAATAATCATCCAATCTTGCTGGTTTTTTGTCCGTCTTCGATCGTGCAGCAACAGTTACATAGCCTGCTATACGCCTATTGCTGCACGATCAAAGACAAACAAAAATCCTGCCCATATTGGATGATTATTTATTTCCAGCTCCCTAAACTCAAATAATCATATTCTTTCTACTATTTATTTTTCAAATCAGGATTTTTTATATGGCAAATTCAGGCGATAAAAGTACACGATCATTTTCATCTTTAGTAGTTGATGGTATGGAACGTGCGCCTAGCCGTGCCATGTTGCATGCTGTTGGCTTTAAAGATGAAGATTTTAGTAAACCTCAAATTGGAATCGCTTCGACCTGGAGCATGGTCACGCCTTGTAACATGCATATTAACAATTTAGCGGATGATGCAGCTAAAGGCGTTGATAATGCCAATGGTAAAGCGGTAATCTTTAATACCATCACCATATCTGATGGCATATCCATGGGTACCGAAGGAATGAAATATTCATTAGTATCTCGTGAAGTCATCGCCGATTCGATTGAAACAGTGGTCGGGTGTCAAGGTTTTGATGGCGTAGTTGCCATTGGTGGCTGTGATAAAAACATGCCAGGTTGTATGATTGCTATTTCCAGATTAAACCGCCCTGCTATTTTTGTCTATGGTGGGACTATTCTTCCGGGTTGCCATAAAAATAAAAAGCTGGATGTAGTATCAGTTTTTGAAGCAGTGGGTGCCAGAGCGAATAATAAAATTGATGATGCTGAACTGAAAGCAATTGAAGAAAAAGCTATTCCAGGTGCAGGCTCATGTGGAGGCATGTATACTGCTAACACCATGGCATCAGCAATTGAAGCTTTAGGCATGAGCCTCCCTAATAGCTCTGCTCAAGTAGCCATTTCTGACGATAAACGACTGGATTGTGAACATGCTGGCGCAGCCGTTTTAGAACTTCTGAAAAAGGATATTAAACCCAGCGATATCATGACCCTAAAAGCCTTTGAAAATGCTATCACGATAGTTATTGCTTTAGGGGGCTCTACCAATGCCGTATTACATATATTGGCAATGGCCAATGCTAGTAATATTGATATTCAACTGGATGATTTCACTCGTATTGGTGCTCGCGTTCCCATGCTGGCAGATTTAAAACCCAGTGGCCGTTATCAAATGGCTGAATTAATTGAAATTGGTGGCATTCAGCCTTTAATGAAAATATTGCTGGATGAAGGTTTACTGCATGGAGACTGCTTAACAGTCACAGGCAAAACTTTAGCAGAAAACTTGTCCAATGTAGCCCCTTATCCTGATGGTCAAGATATAATCCGGCCTTTAGACAACCCGATTAAAAAAGATAGTCATTTAGCGATTTTATATGGAAACTTGGCGACAGAAGGCGCGGTAGCCAAAGTTACCGGCAAGGAAGGATTGGTGTTTACCGGTAATGCCAAAGTTTTTGACACTGAAGAACGAGCCTTACAAAGCATATTAAATGGCGATATAGTAAAAGATGATGTCATTGTTATTCGT
This sequence comes from uncultured Methylomarinum sp., assembly GCA_964399475.1. GTDB lineage: Bacteria > Pseudomonadota > Gammaproteobacteria > Methylococcales > Methylomonadaceae > QPIN01. The sequence continues at coordinate 3,976 of CAYNRB010000124.1, read as the reverse complement.
TATGAAGGCCCCAAAGGTGGCCCAGGCATGCGTGAAATGCTTTCTCCCACCTCAGCAGTTATGGGTAAAGGTCTTGGGCAGGAAGTGGCTTTAATTACTGATGGGCGCTTTTCGGGTGGTACACACGGTTTTGTGGTGGGGCACATTACACCTGAAGCCTATGTGGGCGGTGCTTTGGCAATTGTAGAAAATGGTGACAGAATTACTATTGATGCTGAAAAGAAAGAGTTGACTTTACATGTTGATGATAACGAAATTTCTCAACGTCAGAAAAAATGGCAACAACCCGCTCCCAAATACACGCGCGGCGTATTGTCCAAATATGCCAAGCTGGTAAATTCTGCTTCAAAAGGTGCAGTTACCGATAATTAAACTATTTGAAAATGTAGGTTGGGTTAGCTCATCAAGCGTAGTGCGATAACGTAACCCAACAAACATAGGGTACAAAACATTGTCATTTTAATTCTCAAAAGCCGATATAGATGTTGCTACCCAATAGAAATAAACCATTATTCAAATTCATTTAATCACATCCATTAAAAAAAAATGTCAACGCCAGTTTCTCCCTCCCCTTTTGTAACCTGGTTTAGAGATTCCTCTCCTTATATCCATGCACACCGGAATAAAACTTTTGTGATTTTTTTCAGTGGTGAAGCTGTTCTTAACGGTTGCAATAAACTAATCCATGATTTTTCCCTTTTAAAAAGTTTAGGTGTACGACTTGTTTTAGTCCATGGTATTCGTCCGCAAATTAATCAACGGATGAAACAACAAGGTTACACCTCTAATTTTCATCAAAACTTAAGAGTGACAGACAATAATGCGCTGCAATGTGTAAAGGAAGCCGCTGGATTAGTACGCGTTGAAATTGAAGCCTTATTGTCTATGGGATTAGCAAACTCACCTATGGCAGGGGCTAAAATAAAAGTCGCATCGGGGAACTTTGTAATAGCCAGACCTTTGGGCATAATCGACGGAATTGACTATAAAAATACAGGAAAAGTACGTCGTATTGAAAAAATAGCTATAAATCAGCAATTAGATCAAGATAATGTGGTTTTAATTTCGCCGATAGGTTATTCACCGACAGGCGAAATTTTTAATTTAGCTGCGAAACAAGTTGCCAAGGATGTAGCTATTACACTGCAAGCCGAAAAACTAATCCTATTGACGGAACAAAGCCTGATAATGAAACAGCACTTGATAAAGGAAATAACTGCTGATGAAGCCAATAACATACTGAATAGTGAAGCTGAACTGACCAAGTCTCAACAAAATTCACTCCAGGCAGCCATCCAAAGTTGCCAGCAAGGGGTAAAAAGAGTGCATTTATTAAATCAGAAAATTGATGGCGCTTTATTAATGGAACTGTTTACCCGAAATGGCTCTGGAACACTGATCAGCTCAAGCCCCTTTGAAAAAATACGTCCAGCCAGCCTAAATGATGTTGCCGGGATACTGGAATTATTGAAACCATTAGAACAACAAGGAATACTGGTTAAAAGATCCAGAGAGAAGCTTGAAATGGAACTCAACGACTATGTGGTTATTGAACGGGATGGTCTGATTATTTCTTGCACAGCTTTACATCTGTTGAAAGATAATCTTTCAGCTGAAATTGCTTGTCTTGCTGTACACCCTGAATATCAAAAATCAGCGCGTGGAAATAGATTATTAGAACATCTGATTAAACAGGCAAAAAATCAAAATTTACAGCGTTTATTTGTATTATCGACACAAACCATGCACTGGTTTATAGAACGAGGTTTTGAAGAGGTCGATATTGATAATTTACCTGAACCTCGTCAGGAATTTTATAATGTTAAAAGAAACTCTACAGTTCTTTGTAAAATATTATAATGAAAACTGTCAATCAATTTCACTTTCACACTCTTCATCACGATGATGAAATCTTAAAAAATTAATACTTCTAACGGTAAAGTATATCGTTGGGTTAGCTTCTTAAACCTAATCTGAGCATCATAGCCTAGCGATGGTGGGTTACGTTTTTTCGCTGCGCTCAAAAAACTAACCCACCCTTGAATTGATCGAAAATAACACTATAAATTCTTAGGTAACTCGCAGTAAATAAACTACCAATATTGGTAATTTTTTTTACTGCGAGTTGCCTTAAGGTGGTTTCCAACAATAAATAGTCCAAATTTTCTTGTCTTTTTGTTCCTGATCAAACAATCTCAATCGTTACGTAGAATAACTATGCGCCTCTTGAGATTGTTTAATCAGAAATAAAAATTCTACGCAATTCTGGCATATTTATTGTTGGAAACCACCCAAGTCGAATTTTTTCTTTTTATCATCAGTCCTAGTTTTCAACATATGGATACACCGCTCACTCTAATACAACTAACCGATTTACATATCCTAGCTAAACCTGATGATATATTATATGGAGTAAAAACCGAACAATCATTCCATAAAACCTTAGAATATGTCTTTAAAAATCATCTAAATATTGACTTAATCCTGATTACCGGAGATTTAGCTCAAACACCTTGTCATTCAAGTTATCAACGTATTATTGACACCTTAGAAAAATATAATACAAGAACAATCTGTTTACCAGGAAATCATGATGATTATTCAATAATGCATCAGCTAATCAACAGTAAACTGATTAATTGCAATAAACAGTTAGCTTTTAAATATTGGCAAATCATCTGTTTAAACAGCCAGCAACTGGGTGAAAAAGGCGGTCTTTTAGACAGTAATCAACTTGAACTATTAAATGATTTCCTGCAAAACAACGCCAGTTTAAATACTCTTATTGCTTTACATCACCCTCCCCTTCCAATCAATAGCCCCTGGATGGACAAAATGATTCTTGAAAATAGAGATGAATTTTTTTCAGTTCTGGAAAATTATCCACAAGTAAAGGTTATCATTTGTGGACACATTCATCAACAACTGGAAAAACACCAAGAAAATATTTTAATCCTGGGAACACCTTCTACCTGCTTTCAATTTCAGCCTTTCTGTACAGAATATACACTTGATAATAAAGCACCAGGATACAGAGAATTGAAACTTTTTCCTGATGGGACTATTATTACAAAAGTTCATCGATTTAGAACAACCGAGGAATTAACCTAAACGAATAACACTAAGCACGGTAATACAAAATACAACATTTATACACAAAAATATCCCTCCACTGAGTTTGTCTTTTGTACGGTATAACGAATAAGGATAGATTGTGAGAGTGAAGCGAACCACAATCTTATCCGGTTGTTGGACAAGTCCGATGATTGTGGAAGAGACTTAATTATAAGCAAATAAATAGATTGCCTGAAAGATCAATCATGACTCATCAAGATGAGCCAAATATTTTAGGCGAATGGGTGCCTTAACCCGTTTTTATAGTAGCTATTTCATAGACTAATCAATACTCTCCTCTAAAAATATGAAGGGCGATCTGTTTTATTCAACCCTTATTATTTATCCAGGTTGCCAGTTAGGTTTAATAAAGCCGATGATATTCATCGGCGATTGGCAATGAGGACAGTTGAAGACGGGGCGAGGACGCAGAATATTTTTTAAATAATAACCTGTAACACCCATTGAACGAGGTTTAGCTTGTTTTTAGCATTACCGTGTAAAAAAACCAACATCTCTCACGCGGCGAACCCCTTTGGGTAAAACATGCTGTAGTACCACCTAGCTTGAAAATCACCGATGCGTTACTCTGGACAGTTCACCTTCTTCAGCGGAAAAAGTAAGTACTGTAATTGAAAAAAAAAGCAAAGCCATAAAAACTTTACTAGGAGCCTGTCCGAGAATCAACATATGATTGAGTTTGCACACAACATAGAGTGTTTTTAATAATTTTAATCACTGCATGTTGTGCTATATTTTTTGGGTTGCTGTTTTCGGACAGCCTCCTAACAAAGTGTTCACCTTTTATCTAACCCATCTTCGTGACTTTTTCTACTCTAAATCATTGATATGTGGTAATCGT
>CAYNRB010000123.1:0-9696 GCA_964399475.1 uncultured Methylomarinum sp. | reverse complement strand
CTTCTGTTTAGTGCTTTGTCAACTGATTGTACTTTAAATTGTTGGCTAAATGTTGTCATTTTTATCTCCTGTTTTAAAAAATGATTTTTAAATTCTTAGGCGACAGGTATGGTGACATAGGGGGAAATGTAATGGGTAGACATGATTATCAATTTCTTTTTGTAAGCCAATATGATCAATATAGACGGAATCATCATTCTGCCTTACTTTTTTGATTTGTAGCCATTGTCTTTGGGTATTTGAGAGTTTTTGCCCTCCTATAGGTTCTGTTCCGTTTACATCTTCTCTTACTAAGTCTGCCAGTAAATATTTTCTGTCATCAATACATTTTTGCTTGCCTCTGAAATTCCACATCTCAAAGATTAAAGGTTTATTGAAGTCTGCATCCGTTAATTTAGTCTGTTCTTGCCAACACTCCTTAAAACCAGATTTCTCATAGGTATTATTTGATTTATATTCGCAACTTGCACAATGTGATCCAATTTGACAATCTAGTTTTTCATTATTTTCATAAGCTGTGGCAAATTTCCATATTAGTTTTTCAAAAGATATTTTTGGTAAATCTTTGTTGTCTGTTCCGTTATGAATTTTATCTACCAATCCATTGACCTGAATGGTGGTTAAGATGGGGTTTCCTAATGCTTCTAGAGATGTGTCTCCCAATAATTGCACTTCAATTCTACCTTCTGCATTTTTAACCAATTGAATTTTTTGGTTTAACCCATCTATGCTAGTACTCTTGGCCTTATCTGCTAACATCAAAAAGCTGTTAATTTGGAATTTTGTACAGGCTTTTGACAATACGTATTTTTGAAATGCGACATCATATAGATAAGGCTTCCAACCAGGAGTTATGAATCCTTGTTTATTAGTAAAGGTGTCTGTATTTTGACTGTTAAAAGATTTTGCTTTTACTTCAATCAATTCAATATGATTGCCTTGTTTCTTTAAAATATCTATTCGAATGAATAAATTTTTATATTGGATTGCCGCTTCATAAATAATGACATTTTCCTGTTGCAACAATTGATGGGTTCGTTTCAAGGGAATATCGTAACCACTCTCAGTAATATCCAGCCCACCAGGATAATACAGTTTTGCCAACTCCCCAACCTGATAACCACCTTCAGCCAAAGCTTGCAAAAAATCATCTTCTTCCTTGATGTTCCCATATTCAGGCTTGTTGGTATAGAAAAGCTTTCGCGGACAATCAAGTGCAATTTTGAAGCGAGATTTTGTTAGAAAGAGGTTATTCATGAGGTTAAAATATTTTCAATTTGTTCAAGGTTTTGTTTGATTTGGTCAACATAGCTCAAAACAATGTTTATAATTTCATCAACGGCCTTATCAGTTCCAAGTTTAACACTTTTGTAAAAAAATGTTTTGCCATACTTATTGAAGTTCTGTTTATAGCTTTCTAATGGATAAATTTTCGGATTATCAAATGAACTTGCAAAGTTAAACCACAATCCATCATTTAATAATTTCTCTTTTATTTTTTCGGCTTGTTCTCCAGAGTTATCTTCAATAAACAGCCTAAAATGTTCACCTTGAATTTGAACTCCTAAAATAAGATTATTGTTAATTCTATATTTCATATCGAACAACCCAAGTGATCTTGTCATTCCAAAGCCAACGAAAACCCTCTGTTTTACATTGAATGAATTCCAATCCAGCTTTTCATTGAACGCTAATAATGGTTTATTGTTTTCTTTTAACTTTGAATAAATTTTAAAAGCTAATAATTCATACTTTCTTTTTAAATAAAAATCATGCAACCTAATTTCTTTTAATTGTTTAAGGGTAGAACCATTAGAATCGTCATTGTGGAAATCGAACATATCATTTTTGTTTATTTGGCATAGTTCATCGATTTTTATCAGTTCATCAATAAACCCTATATAATCATTAATCAATCCAGTGTGATAATTATCTCTAATTTTTGCAACTAATCCAGTTAATACTTTTGATAACTTTTTATAGCTAAAATAGTGCCATTCAATATCGCCTTTTAAAATAAATTTGTTGTTTATAAAAAATGTGGGTTCTGACAAAGATAGTAATATATAGTGTAACTATTTAGCGTATTAAAGGCTATTATTTTGTTAATTCTGGGAAGCTTCCATCAAACAACATCCGTAAAGCTTTACTTGAAGAAACCCCTTGTTTCTTACATGTACCAATATAACTTCTAACTCTACAATATATCTGGGCACCTTCAAAACTTCTAAAACAGCCTGATATTTTTTGATGAACTTTTGTCATTCTCAAATCGTTTTCGCCTTGATTGTTTGTAAATGGTACATCTATATCCATCATAAAACGCAGTACATCTGCTTCATAATTTATCAATCGCTCTAATAAATTCCGTGGTTTGGATCTTTTCAACCGGCCTCTTTGGCCTTTTTTACGTTTATTTGGATCAGGAGCTGGGCACTCAAGATCAGCCTTAGTCAATAATTGTCTGTATTCTCGTGTATAGTTATCTGAATCTTTTTCATTTAAAACCCCTCCAGATTCATCAACTGCTTTTTTGATTTTTAGTAGAAGCTTTAACATGTCATTTGCCCATTTCATCCCGTACTGTTCATAACTACAGGTTAATTCTCTTAAATGATGAGCATTGCATAAAGCATGTAAACACGCTATGAATTTATAATAAGTTTTCCAATGATCGTGACATAATACGCCTTTGAAATATGGCAACACTCCCATTTTCTCCATTGCCAAATAACCTCTTTTTTTATGAGGAAATAGATAAGTCCAATATTTATTTGAATTCACATGTACCCAATTTAACTTTCCATTAACATTGACTCCTGTTTCATCAGCATGAACGACTTTTGCTACATTTAGATTTTGTTTAACTATATCAATAAACGGTTCTAATTTATTGTAAGCTTGCTTATTAAAACTATAAATTGATGCAGTTGATAAAGGGATGTTAAATTCATTTTTAAAATATTCTCTCATCCTGTCATATGGCAACAATTGATATTGAGACATATATACAGAATGCGCTTTCAAGGCATTTCCGTATTGCACTGCCTTGCTTACATCCTTTGGAAAGTCCGCAACATAGCGTGTACCATTTTCATCAATTAATATTTGCGCCTGATATTCAGTAATTACTTTTTTGATGGAAATATCAATGACTTGACGTTTTTCATATCCAATAACTGTATATTTCCCAGTAGGAATTGTTGAACGATCAACTTCAAGTTCTTTAACTTCATCTGGGTTTTTAGTTTGCTTTAAGGTTGTACCTTTATGGCCATTTTGAGCACCTGGTTTTCTTTTGTTTTCATCAGTATTTTCATCTGACTCATTATCTGTTTTTTTATTTTTTTTATTACTACCAGTTTGGTCAGTTGATGGTGGCTTGGAACTATTGCGGCTATTTAATCCTTTTTGGTTGGTTAATAATTTAACGATTAATATTAACATTTTAATCATTGCCAGCATTGTAGGCGAGAGATTCTTTTCACTTTTCAGTGCTTTTTCTATCTCTTTAATTTGTTGATTAATATTAAGCCCTTGTATCGTCACTTATTTTGTACACTATTAAGTAGTTAAGAACAACATTATACCATGACTTTTAAAGTACGATTTTTACTTAATCTGAGCTTGTATAAGCCGATAATATTTTTTCAACTTAGCTTGTGACATATGTTTTTAAAGCAAGGAACACAAGCGTTGAGCATTGGAATAAGTACCTATCGCGACAGAGCATTAGACTATGTTGGTTTGAAGATTTTATCGACTAAAATGTTGTCAAGAAAATTTTTTAAAACACGCTAAATAGTTACTATTATTCTTACTAAAGGCTGGCTGTAAAACTTCAGGTTGAGGCATAAAAGAATATTTTACCCATAAAGCCATGAGAAAAAGTAAGGTAATGACAATACCTATTTTCAATAATCCAACTTGTTTGTGGTTATTATTTTTTGTTCTGTTTGTTTCTTGAGGTTTAGGAACTTGTGCTTCAAAACACAAGCCTTGGCCGAAATGAGTAACGATCATTTCAGGGTTTTTCGGATCAGTTTCTATATAGCTGCGTAGGATAACAATAATTTGGTCAACAGAGTTTTGGGTGACAATGCTGCCCCAAACTCGCTCCATTATTTCATTTTTCGAATGAATTTTATTGGGATTATTAAGAAAAAAATTTAACAGTTTTTTTTGTGTTTTTGTCAGCTTGAAATTATCTCTAGCCTTACTGATAATCCCTTTATCATAATCATAAGAAAAGTTTTCAAACTGGTAAATCATGCTTTTTTAATGCTGCCAGTATTTATATTAGAAATAAATAATACAACAAGCACACAAAAATAACCACCCAATACTCATTGGTGGGAAATTTATTTACACAATTCCCAAATCTATTTTTAAGATTTATTCAAAACCGTCTGTAAAAATCAATTCAACAATTGGCGCGGGTTTTGCCCACAGTGCATTCAGATCTGCCGCATCCCATGAGCTATTTTGTGCAACCAGATCAAGTGCCAGAAGTTGAAAACCAGTTCCTGATAAACTGATTTCATAGGCCTCTTCATCTAGGGTGGCAATATCAGGTAAATCTATGCTCACATCAAAGCTCACCAGTACACGATTAGATGACAATACATGCAATGCATCAATATTGGCGTTAAAACCTAGGGCATGATAAAGGCTAAAACCAGTGCCGTTATTGTAACGAATTAAATCATCGGGCTTAAAAGCCGTACCATTGAGCATAGATGCACTATCAATAGAAATCACTAAATCACAAGTACCTGGATCACGACTAATGGCATCGATATTTATGCCATCAGGGATACCAACACTACTTGCGTCCAATATTTTTGTACCCGTTGCGGTAAATACATCTGATGAACGCATAGCCGTACCAGCAATCAGTGTGGTGGTATCTAATGAATAAATGGTATCACCACAACCATCTCCTGTTTTGTGGTAACCATCGATACCAGTAGTGTCCAAAACGCCTAAATCGTTTGAACTAGTCGCATGTTGGCTACTCAATATAAATAGGTTGATGGCATCATCGTTGCTGTTGATTACTCCAACAGTAGCCGGTAGGGAGTTATCAATATCACCTACAAAATGTATTTCATCAAGAGCCGTTTGAGCGTAACCACAATTAACCAAAATAATTAAAGGTAATAGGAATATTATTTGGTAGTTATAAAATGATTTTTTAATAAGCATGATAAATCCTTATGGGCACACTTTATTGGTTTCACAGAAATTATCACCCATATCAAATCCTTGATTCACGGTTCCAGCTGTATTATTGATTATAGTATTTTGACTGTAAGGGTTATTACCAGAAAAAAAGCGTATACCGTAGCCAGTGTTACTGTGGACAATATTATCTTTGACAAAGCCACCATCAAATGTACCTACGAAAATCCCATCATCTCCATTTTGATAGGAAGTATTCCCAATGATACTGGAACCTCTGCTTGAGCTTATACCATCACTTCCATTGGCATATGAGGTATTTTTAATTATAGTGCTGCCAGAGTTACCTGAAATTCCGACACTGGCATTGTTATGGACTGTATTGTTTTTAATTAAGGAGGCTATGCCCACATTAATTCCATTGGAGTTATTTGAAAACACTCTATTACCAATAATGATAGAATTAGCGCCAGAACCAGAATCTATTCCATCACCACCATTATTAGATATGGTACAGTTTTTTACCATGGTGTTGGCTCGTATTAATAACCCAACTGATGGGTTCCACCTGATGATCATGTTTTCTATTCTGGCATTAGAACCTATAATTGAACCCCCCCTTCTGCCCATTCCAATGATGCTTCCATTTTTTATAGAAGTACCAAGAATAGCTGTCAACCCCATTGTTATGCCATCACCACTGCCTGAATTAGGAGTACAATCTACAATAACCCCTACACAACTAACACCCAAGATGGAGAATCCATTTAAGTCTATAGAAATGTCATTGGCAGATATAAAAATACCATGGGTGTTTTCATCAGGTATAACCAAATCGCTAGTTAAGCGATAGCTTTTACCTGCGACCCCGTTAATTTGAACAGGATAACCAAGGCTGTCACCGCTAAAGCACCCCAGTTGTGTTGCACAGGTGTGGTTGATTTCCAGAACGCCATCGACTGCAAATGCTGTTGATGATATGGCGATACAATAGAAGAATGGGATGGCTTTAAATAGATTTTTCATAGGTTTACCTCTAGTTTAATGTATGGAGAATTAATTTCATCTTAATATAGCAAATAAGGTCTTATGAATTCTGAGAAAGTTGTGAGGAAGTAATGATATTTTTATATAAATTGTAGGTTGGAGCGCAGCGCTCCAACCTAACCTACCGTTTTATTGAATTATTTTTTCACCTCTTTAAAATAGATAAATGGATCTGCATCATCGCTATTGATGGTTTGGTCTTTGTCATAATCACCATTGGAGTTTTCTATCAGTAATATTTCTTGTAGCCATGATTTAACATTCCTCAAGAGTTGCGGACTGTTATAATCATTGCTCCAACCAATAACTGTGTCCATAAAAATTGAGGTTATTTTCATCAAAATCATAGCTAGGAGTTGGTACCAGCAAGTCGTTAGTTTGAATTTTTTCAAGATAATCAAACAGCTTTAAACTGGTTACTTCTTCAAAATCGTTGGCAAAAACAAAGTCGATATAGGAAATACTGAATAAATACAAAGGAATAAATACAAAGCAATAAATACAAAGAATACAAAGGACAGCCACCTATAAAATAAATACAAAGGACAGCCACCTATAAAAAACAACAAGCTGCACAAAAATCCATTTTTAGCTTGGTTTTAGTTTGATATATTAAAAATTCAGGTAGCAATATCTATTTTAGGCTGATTTGATGGGGATATTGAGAGTTTGGCTTATTTTAAACGTAGTAATCCATCACGCTAAAATTGTGTGTTAGAAAACCTTGTGGAATTTGATTATTCTAAAGCTGGATTTAACTGAATACCCGTGCACCATTTCTTACTAACAGACTTACAAAATCTTTAAGTTGTTGTACTGTTCCAACAGCAGTATGGCCTTTGGTTTTAAATTGATTTAATTCATCTAGCCATGTATCTGAATTAAGATTTAGACGGTTTAAAATAGGCAGTAACTCTTCTGGTATATGGCCGCTTTTATTGGCAATAATGGCTCGACCAGTTAAATCAACCAAAGAAAAGTAATCACCCAATCCAAAAGGAATGTCATCATCTCCAAATCCTAAGTTCAATAGGTTGGTCTTCTTATTCTTGATTCTCTCTTGAATTGAAGTATAGTCAGAATCCTCTGGAGTTTGCGCCATAGCAGTACGGATTGGGTTTAAATCTACATAAGCCATGCATGTCAATAAAGCTCGCTCATCAAGCAATGCTAGACTCATGAAGCGTGCTTGCCAGAAATGGCCAGTTACCTTATCCTCAATATTGGCTTGTCTGGCAATGTATTGATTAAGAAGTTGCATAAAGTCACTAATACACATCAGTCTTTTTCGATAATCATCAGTTTTCAAATAAACCATATTGAGCTCGGCTTTTGATAAATGTTCACCTGTTAAAAAGCTTTGGCAAAGTGGTATAATTCCTGAAATCGCTGACCAGTGCATTAGCACCATTTTCTCATCCCAATGTTCGGTTGAATTTACTTTCAAAACTAAGTGATAATGATTGCTCATTACTGCATAAGCACAAATGTCTATGTTGAACACTTCAGCAAGTTGCTTAATTCGATCCACAATCAATTGTCGTCGGTGTTCAAAACACTTTCCTGAGTACTTGTCCGTGCCACACAAAAACGCTCTACGAACACAACGGGTGACAATATGGTAATAGGGTGTATCTTCAATGGATATGAGTTGTTTTCTTGGTAAAGTCATGGTTTTTCCTTAAAAATGACTATTTTATAAAAACCTAAACAGAAATGAAGTGGGTAAATGCTGAATGTGGTGTAGGATAATTACTTTATGGGTGTGTGTCCTTTGTATTATTACTTTGTATTAATGTTGTATTAATTGGAAAGAACGGTTAGATAGGTTCGAATAAATAAGTGGACGTAGTGTAACGGCAGCACGCTAGTTTTCAGTACCAGTTTATCAGAAAGATAAGGGGTCTACCATCTTGATTTGTAATTGAAACGAATTGCAAATAGGTTTAGAATAAATCTTGAGGTGAGTGTGGCTTAAGGGGTCCGTTGTCGTAAGATTAACTCGATTCTTGAATTGCCGCTTACCTCACCTATATCATCCATCGAGAATTTGCCGGAATGGTGTCAGCGAAGATATAGGGAGGGCAAGAAGTTTTCAAAGAAGTTATATGGGATTATTAACAAATAAAGTTGCTAAACAATTGATTTGACCCCTTTCTTTCTTTCTTTAAACGGGGGTATAGTTCAATTAATGAAATTTGATGAATTTAGAGAAGGTTTAGAGAACCAACCTTTTGAGCACGTCAAAGAATTGGCAGTTGAACTTGTACAGAAAACTATCGACAAACAGAATAAAAATGGTAATAAAGGTTTAGTCGGTGGTGTTCCTGATTGTGATTGTCTTTGACATGTAAAGCTATTTAAAAAGCTGTTTTAGTCCTGTAGCATCTCTCCCTTGCGACGTCTTTAGCTTTTCTGCCTCTATTTGCGCCACTTTTTAATTTTGGGTAAGAACCAATATCTTTAAAGTATTTAACACCTCGATCAACACACCTTTTTTGAGCATCAACTCTGTCGTTATCTTTACAGAACCAAAGTAAAATAATACACATACCTACTATTGTAAAAAATTTACCTATCACTTAATGCCACTCCAATATTTAATTTATTTGATACTGATAATTTTTTCTTTCGCTTTTGTCAGTAAATCAACCAGTTTCGGTAAGTCTTCAATTTTTAAATAACCTGCAACACCACCAATCGTCCCACTAGTTACAGCAGCAATGATTTTGTCACTAGAGCTAAAGGTAGAAATTTTTAAGTCACCTTTGGTTTTATAGTCTGCTTGAAAGGATTCGAGTTTAGTAACGCTACCATTGATTTTTGCGATGTACTCAATGCCTTTTATCAATGAGTCAATTTCATCATAATCTATGAATGAGGTGTGATCCTTGTCATAATTACCATTTTCTTTAAACGTTTCAATGGTAATCCCATATTGCTTAGTGCCGTCTGTAACGTTTGAAAATTCTTTCACTTCGATAGTTACCGAGGTTCTATATAGTCCTTTTAATACGCCTATCTTATGAAAGCCACGAATTATAACAACACCACTCTTGGCGGTGAATTGCTCAAGCTTCGTTACATTTTCAGGTATCGAATCTTTTAAAGTTTTTGAATTGGCCATGTTAGAAAGGTTAAAAGCCATCAATAATATTAATATTTTCTTCATGTGAGATTCTCCATTATTTTAGTAGTACAAAAACAATATCAAAAAACAATCAATCTGTCAAAATAAACTGGTTACTTTGCACCTTTTTAAGCTGTTCTTTGGTTTCTTGTAACAATTGAAAGATTCCGTGGTGGATCGCACTGTTTGGATATAACCGTTCAGCAATTGCCAGTTCTTTCCTGATTTCTTTTAATCTAGTACCCAAATCCCGATATAGAAATTAAATTTTTAGCAAAATCCAATATCTCAGTAAAAATAGATTTTTAAATTATTTTTTGATTGTAAAATTGTTT
>CAYNRB010000122.1:0-9770 GCA_964399475.1 uncultured Methylomarinum sp. | reverse complement strand
TTAGGACGACATGATAAAGTGGCTTACTCAGTAGGATTAAGTGATTACGATGCTGTAGCAGTCAAGGAAAAAGCTTTTAAAAAGGAAAGTAAAAAGGGAACGATCCGAGCCATTGCTTATTTTAAAAATGTAACTCAGCCTTGGGTGGCGCGTGCAGGATTAGATCAAGATGTATTCGATTCATTGCAGAATTCCTTACTTTCTTTGAGCAACAAAGATACTTTAAAAAATTTAAAAGTATCTGGGTTTGTGATCACTGATGACTCTCAATATGATATTGTAAGAAATGGCATACATGAAGCTCGTCGCTTTACTGAATAAATTTGCACATAATTCTATTATAAAACAATTGTGGTTTGCTATATGAGGCATCTTTGTGAAATTTCGACATAAACTGGGTGTAAAAACCATTGCAATGATTGGCTTGATTTTGTTTATCACAGCTATTTTGATAATTTGGTATGTTTCATTAGATGAACGCAATCTTCTCTTGAAGGGAGCCAGACGACACACATGGTCAATCGGACAAACTGTAGCTGCCTTTATAGTCAATCCACTTTTGACAAAAGACTATCCGGCTATTCATGACTATATTATTCATCTTCAATCAAGTTTCCCACTCATCGAAAGTATTTTTGTAATCCGAAACGATGGAATGCTAGTTGCACACACTGGAACTAAGCCATTACCTATGACATTAACATCGTTTGAAGCCGATGATTCAAATAATCATTATTTTATTTCTATTGATATTAAGCTTGATGAATCCTCTCCTATCTCTCTGGGGAAACTAATCATTCAGAGTTCACTACAAGAAATTCATCTTGCTATACGAAAAAAAGTAATAGAGATAGCACTTATTTTAAGCATCGTTTTTATCGCATTATTAGTGGTAATGGTTCTCATTGTTCGAAAATGGATAGTTAATCCTTTGCATACATTGACTGAGTTTACTCAGAAAATCAGTTCTGGTGAAATGGATTATCAAATTGATCATTTTCGAAAAGATGAATTTGGCATTTTGATGGATCATTTTAATCTAATGGCTGAAAAATTAGCAAAATCTTATGCTGTTCTAGAGCAAAAAGTTGATGAACGAACCAGAGAGTTGAGAGAAGCTCAGAATGAGTTAGTCAAAAGTGAAAAACTAGCAACATTGGGGCAATTAACTTCCATTGTTAGCCATGAACTTCGTAATCCAATGGGGACTATTCAGACTTCGCTTTACTCAATACGCCAACGTCTCAAAGGAAAAAAGTTAGGAGTGGAGCGGGCACTTGACCGAGCAGAGCGAAACGTTGCGCGTTGCGACGATATTATTGATGAATTATTAGACTTTACTCGTATCAGAGAGCTTAATCTAGAATCAACAAATATTGATAATTGGATAATAGATTTTCTTAATGAGCAGACTATACCTAAAGAAATTTCGCTAACCATAAAGTTGAAATCAGAATTGACCATTCCCATAGATCGTGAAAGATTTCGTCGCTGTCTGATCAATATATTTAATAACGCTACCGAATCAATTATTACCAAAGAAACACTCTCTGAGCACGAACAACTGTTAGTCGAAAGCTATTTAGAAAATGATAGACTGGTTATCAAATTCATAGATACGGGAACAGGTATATCTGAGATTGAACTCACAAATATATTTGATCCTCTATTTAGCACTAAACCCTTTGGTATAGGCCTTGGCCTTCCTATTACTAAGCAGATATTAGAGCAACACAAGGGCGGTATCATTATTGAAAGTGAATTAGGCAAAGGAACAATAACTATGCTCTGGTTGCCAACCACTTAAACATGATACATGTTAAAAATTGGATCGTTCTAATTACAGTATTATTCCCATCAAAAAATACGAATATCCTTGGATTTAAGAAATGAAATGTTTAAGCAAAACCATCTACTAATTATCAGTGAAAAATGGATTTTATTGATTCTGATTTTTGTTAGTTTAACTTTGACTCTTAGCGTCTTTATACTGGTTCGTGATTGGGAGCAAGAACGCATCAGAATAAATTATGAAGATAAAGGGGGAAACTTTTTCTAAAGTATTTCAATCTCGGATAGAAAATTATTTAGATAATGTAGCTGCGCTAAAACGATTATTTGACAGTTCTGAAATTGTAAGCGAGGCAGTGGTTTCAAAATTTGTTCAACCCGTTTTGACAGATAAACCAGAAATTCAAGCGTTTGAATGGATTCCACAAATATCTATTCTAGACCGGAAAAATTTTGAAAATCATAGACAAAAAGAAGGTTTAAAACATTTTCAAATTTATGAAAAACTTAACCAGGGCGGATTGACAGCCGCATCAGCGCGAGAATTCTATTATCCAGTCACTTATATGGCACCCTATGCAGGAAACGAAATTGCTTTAGGCTTTGATCTTGGTTCGGAAAAAATTCGTCGAGCAGCATTATTATTTGCACGAGATACTGGCAGACAGGTCGCTACATCACGCATTACTCTGGTTCAGGAAAAAGAAAAACAATTTGGTTTTTTAGTATTTTCACCCGTCTATAAAACTAATTCTCAAATGTTGACGCTGCAACAGCGTAGAAAGAGTATTCTTGGCTATGCATTAGGTGTGTTTCGAATAAGAGCAAGTTTCGAAGCGGCTACTGAGGGGCTATCCCTGGCTAGATTGGATATTCTAATAGAAGACAGCTCAGCTCCTTTGGAATCTCGCTTACTCTATGCTACCAATAATAGACAAGCTTCGGTTAGAAAACTTATGAATACAGAAGGTGATTCTGTCTATAGTACCGATTTACAATTTACTTCCGAATTTAATGTGGCGGGACGAGTCTGGACTATTACTCTGTTCGCATTACCAGAATATATTAAATCTTATCGGCAGTGGCAATCGTGGATTGTTTTGTTAACTGGTTTTCTAATGACAATTGCTTTAGCGATGATGATTAATTCTTTGTAGCGTCGCACCAAAATTATTAAGGCATTAGTTGAACAAAAAACCACCGAATTAAAGCAAGTTCAGCAGGAATTGATCAACAAAGGACAACTAGCTGCACTCGGACAGTTAACGGCTACTATTAGTCATGAGTTGCGAAATCCACTGGGTACCATCAGTAGTTCGTTATATCTAGTTAAACAAAAAATTAATCTTGATGACCAGAAATTACTAGAGATAATCCAGGGTATAGACAGGAATATCAATCGTTGCGATCAGATCATTACGGCTCTTGATGATTTTTCGAAGATCACAAAGCTTAAACTTCAATCTGTATCCATTGATTCATGGCTTGTCGATATAGTTAACAAAAAATCCAGATCTCAAAATGTTTCAATAGAGTGGAAGTTAGATTGCTTGAATGTCAATATCAATGTAGATCCTCAACGCATACAGCGAGCAGTTTTTAACGTAATTGACAATGCTTATGATGCGATGGAGAACATTGATAACAAACCAAGCATTAATGCTGACTTTGAACTAAAAATTGCTACATACATAAAAAACCATGACCGACTTGAGATTTCAGTTACTGATAATGGTTCAGGGATAACAGCCGAAACGCTCCCGAAAATTTTTGAAGCCTTTTTTAGTACAAAAAATTTTGGTGCAGGATTAGGATTGACTATTTCTCATCAAATAATGAAGCAACATGGTGGCGGAATTGAAGTGAAAAACCAAGAGGCTGGTACCCAAATTATTTTGTGGTTACCTGTCAGGCAACCGAAATTTGCATAAGTCAATTTCAAAAAACACAATAAATTCCAATTTTAAACCAATTTTTAATTTTCGATCGTTAGCTGATCAATTAGCTCTGTCAGTGGTCTTGGTACACCCAGATAATATCCCTGTACATAATCAACTCCTATTTTTTCAAGTTTTAGCAAAATCTCTTCATTTTCCACGAACTCGGCGACTGTCTTTTTACCCATGACGTGACCAATATCATTAATTGAATTAACCATGGCACAATCAATCGGGTCATTAACAATATCTCGAACAAATACACCGTCAATTTTAAGATAATCTACTGGAAGTGTTTTCAGGTAGGCAAATGAAGACAGTCCACTACCGAAATCATCCAGTGCAAATTTACAACCCAGGCTTTTAAGTGTTCGTATAAAATGAATGGCACTGGTCAAATTAGCAATCGCAGCAGTTTCGGTTATTTCAAAACAAATTTTCTCTCCGGGAAAGCCAGCATTTTTGACTTTATTACAGATATATTCAAGAAACTCTCCATTACCTAGAGACAAGCCAGAAAGATTAATAGAACACAAGGCAAGATTGTTGGTAATAACCCGATTAGAACTTAAAAATTCAAAGGATTTTTTGACGACCCATTGATCCAAAGAAGTAGAAAGATTGTAGCGTTCGGCAGCCGGTAAAAATGCATCGGGTGAAACAATTTGACCCTCATCATTAACCATTCGTATCAATAATTCAAAATGTGTACCCTGATCAGACTTATCCGTTAAAGGTAAAATGGGTTGATAAAAAAGGCAGAAACGATCCTGTTCAAGTCCTTTCTGTATGATAGTCACCCATTGCATTTCACCCTTATGTTGCGCTAGGGCTTCATCATTGTCACGAAAAATATGGATTCGGTTTCTGCCATTATCCTTGGCAAGGTAACAAGCTGTAGCCACTTCACTAAAGACATCTGTCGTGCTTCCTGAATTAGCCTTTATTACAATTAATCCTATACTTACCCCAATTTTAAGGCTCTTTTCTTCCCATATGAACTGGTATTGTTTAATCGCATTTAACACGGCATTAGCAACTCGCGTTGCCTGGCTTAAGGAGCAATCTTCAATTAGAATACCGAATTCATCTCCACCTAGACGTGCCAAGGTATCTTGTTTTCTAACCAGTTTACTCAATAACTGGCCCAGTTGACGTAGCAATTCATCCCCCGCTACGTGGCCTAAAGTATCATTAATAATCTTGAATTGATCAAGATCCATATAACATAAGGCATGCTCTGTGTTCTCTGTTCTAGCAGTTTCTAAGAGTATTTTTAAACGTCTTTCAAACTCTCGGCGATTTAATAAATTCGTTAATGGATCATGGATAGCCTGATAACTGAGTTGCTCAGAAAGTCTATGTGCTTCAGAAATATTTTCGGAAACAATTAATACATTGGTAATTCCTTCAGGGTTAATAACGATACGTGCACTTTGCCGAACCCAGATCATATTCCCATCTTTACGAATCAGACGTTGTTCCCAATGTTGAACAGATTGGGGCTGGTCAAAACAAAGATCTAAAAATTCTGATTCAATTTGTCGATCCTGCTCAAAAGCAATGTCTGAGACTAAGCGTCCGATCAGATCGGAAACCGAATAGCCAAGTTGAGCTGCACCGTATTTATTAACTGAGAGTAATTTTCTTTCCAGGTTTAAGGTAAAAAACATGGAGGGATTTTCATCGTATAAAGTTCGATAGCGTTTTTCGCTATCTTCTAATGCTTTTGCACTATGCTGGCGTTCAAGCTCGGCAGCAGCTCGTACAGAGAATATTTTTAACATTGACTCTGTAAGCTCTATGTTTTCTATGGGTTTACTGTGAATAACAGCAACAATCCCTAAAGGATGCCCTTCAGAATGAAACAAAGTGGCGCCAACTAAGCTGTCTGCATTAAGTTCCTTTAATAGCGTGAAAGATGGATAGGCTGTTTGAACATTCGATGCATGAGATTGAATACCATTATTCAATATATTTTGGTAGGGTGTACCTGCAACTTCATGTCCACCCGCATTGAAGAATTTACCTTTACAAAAAGCAGCGGTGTACTTTACTGCGGATATTTGATTATCCACAAATTCACAGACAAAGGCATTATCAGTGAGTAAGGATTCGGCAAGATGCTGGGTCAAAGAATAAAAAAACTGTTGCCCCGTTTCAGCCGAAACGCCTCTGGCAATATTTTGCAGCATGTCTTCCGATCTTTTTCGCTCACTAATATCTTTTATTTGCAATACCGCATAGCGAGCTTGAGATTGTTCATCATATATTATTGACGATAACTCCTCTGTCCATATGGCATTGCACTGATTATGCAAATAGCGTTTTTGCTGTTCGTAATTTTCTATTTCGCCAGAAAATAGTTGATTATGAAATATTAATGTTGCATCAGCATCATCTGGGTGGGTAATGGTAAGAATTTTCTTGCCAATTAATTTTTCACTCGAAATTCCAATAATTGTTTTGATCACACGATTGGCTTGAACTATTACACCTTGCTCATCAATTAGAACGACACCATAAGGAGCGTTTTCAAAAGCACCAATATACCGATAAGGGTCAGTTTCCCCTATTTTATGCTGTTGTTCTGAAGAGGTATTAGCAACAAGATTAGTAACCATCGCGGGTAATCGTTTAATGTGTTTGAATGATTTAAGTACATAATCATGAACCCCACGGCGCATTGCTTCAATGGCAATTTCTTCAGTCCCTGTTCCTGAAACCATAATAATCGGAGTCTTAATAGATCGTCGCTGTACTTCATCTATCACATCCAGCCCATTAAAACCTATCAATTTATAATCTGTCAGAATAATATCGAAGGTATATTGATCAAGCATTTTGGTAAGCGTGTTCCAATTATCAGCCTCAATAATTTTAACTTTATCTAAAGCTTTTTCCAGCGTGACTCGAAAAAGATGACGATCAGAAATTTCATCATCAATTACTAAAATGCGTATAAAATTTCCCATATTTAATTCAGGTAGAGGGTGGTTTATTTGATAATAGCCAGTATAGTTTAATTTTACTGGCAACCTCAATAAATGCAGATAAAGTGACTGGTTTGACTAAATAACTATTAGCCCCAGCATCATAGGCCGTATCAATATCTTTGGTCTGATCTGATGCGGTAAGAACTACAATAGGAATGCGCTTTAGTTTTTCAGTATTTTTTACTTTTTTGAGTACTTCAAAACCATTCACTTTAGGTAGTTTGAGATCTAATAAAATGATACCGGGCATAGGATAGTCTTCCTGGTTTTCATACGAACCATGCCTAAACAAATAGTCCAAAGCTTCTTGACCATCTCGAACCCATTTAATCGGAGTTGCTATTCCGCCTTTTTTTAGTGCACGTTGTATTAATATAGCATCAGTCCGAAGATCCTCTACCAGCAATATTTCAAACGGTTTTTCTGTTGGAGTTTGTTGAGTGGCATTCATGATTTGACGCCTAAACTAATGGGCTGGTTTTTTTGAAAGTGTAAAATGGAAAGTGCTCCCTACAGATAATTCAGAATCTATCCAGATTTTTCCTTTATGGAGAATCACGGATTTTCTGGCAATAGCCAGCCCAATCCCTGTACCAGGGTATTCATCTTCTGAATGTAGGCGTTCAAAAATCTTGAAAATATTATCTTTTTGATTTTCAGCGATGCCTATGCCATTATCGCTGACGCTAAAATGGAATTCAGAGGATAGGTCAACAAATGAAATTGTAATTTTAGGTATTGTAGAGGGGGCAACAAATTTAATCGCATTGGAAACCAGGTTTTGTAACAAAATTTCCAGCGTTGCTGAATGACCTTTAACAATCGGGAGAGTATTTAAAATTGTAACTTCAGCATGACTTTTCTTGATCTCGACAGCCAGTTTTTTTGATACCTTTTCCATGATTTCCATCATATCAACCGATCCAATATCTGAAAACTTTTCAGCCAATCGGGCGTGTGCCAATAGATCATCAATTAGATGAGCCATGCGCACCGAACCTTCACATATTTCGTCCAAAAAACCTTTGCCTGCCTTGTCTAGCGATTCTTCATATTCCTCACGCAAGATGTGTGAAAACCCTTCAATCGCACGTAAAGGCGCTTTAAGGTCATGAGATATTGAATGGGAGAAAGCTGAAAGTTCTTCATTTAGTGATAATAATTCTGAGGTTCTTAGCTTAACTTTTTCTTCAAGATTAAGCCTATATGCATTGAGTTCATCTTCGATATGTTTACGATCGGTAATATCAATAAAACTGACTACAGAACCCATAACCTGATTGCCTTTTTTGATTGGACGAGACCAATATTCAACCGGTAGAGTACGTCCGTTTGCACAAAAAAATAATTTATCTATTTCATGGATTTCAATGTTTCCACTAAACACTTTTTGATCAGAATACGGATCAACTTGAGAGCGCACGATGATTTGATGCATATTCTTTCCAAGTAGATCCGTTTCTTGCTTATAACCGAGCATTATTAAACAACTGGGATTTACGAAGGTACATAATTCATTTTCATCAATGCCGAAAATACCTTCTACCGTTGAGTTTAATAGTAAACGAACCTGCTCTTCACTGGATTTATAAGCATCTAACGCCTTGACCGCTCTTATTACTTCATTAATATAAGCAATTAATATCAATCCTAGTTCTTTATCCTGTTGGGTAAAATGAAGACCGTTTTTTTCATGCAGAGATAATACGCCTATCACCTCTCTGGCCTCTCCCAATAATGGAAAAGCTAACAATGAAACACTTTTGTAACCTGTCCAACCACTGGTTAAAAAATCTTCTTGATTTGTTTCGCCAGATATTAACTGAGGTTGCCTAGTTTGTATGACTAAATTAAAGACACTTGAAGGGCGTAGGGGTAAAGGAATTGTAGCGGGTGCATGTCCTGGGTCAAGTGCATGTTTCAATTTCAGTTGCCCGTTTTCAAGCAAATAAACTGACCCACCTTCAGCGGCCATATTGTGGGCAAACTGTTCCAGTACAATAGGACAGAGATCAGGAATTGTGGTGCAATGGGTTAAGGTCTGCATGCTTTTGACTATCCGCTTCAAGCGTCGGTTAATCTGCTCTAATTCCTGATTTCTTTTAACCAGTGCCTCTTCAGCTTTTCGTTTCTGTTGTTCCAGGTAGATTCTCTCGAAACAACGATCCATGGTCGCAAAAAGGTCTTCTGGGAAATAAGGTTTACACAGATAATCATAAGCCCCTTTTTGTAAAGCTAAAATCACCGTATCTGCAGTAGAAATTGCGGTTGACATAACACATAGACTTCTAGGGTATTGTCGACGAATTTCAGGTACCAGATCCAGACCACTATCGCCGCCCATACGAATATCAACCAAAGCAACATCAACGGCAAAGTGATCAAGTACTTCCTTTGCGCTACTCATGCTATGCGCTGTTTCTACTTGATAGCCTATAGACTCTAAAATATCTTGCTGAGATTCAGCAAAATCAGTTTCATCATCAATAATTAAGACTCTTCGTAATGGAATAGGCTTATCAGTCTTTGGGAATTTAAGTACCATGGTTTTCAGACATAATCTTATTACTTTTTTTGACTTGATTATACTTAAAATTGATCCTTGGTGTTGAACTATACCCATGGATGTATGTAGGTATTATATTATACAGCTGTGTTTATCAATGCGTGGCATTGAGGAGTATAAGAGCAAAATAACCTCATCATTTGTTTTGTTTAAAAGTTGGAATTTATTAATTTAAATCAATTATTCACGATATATTAAGTTTGTATGAGATATTCTGACAGATCAAACTTAGTAGTAAATAGGTGATTTATGAAATTTCAATTAATTACTGTGAGCATGGTTCTTTCAATAGTAGGTCTGTCGTCTGCCGTTGAGGCGGGTGGAAGACATCGGTATTATAACAATCACTATCAAAAATACGAGCGCCATAATTATAAATATGATTATGGCCATAGACATCGTTACAAAAAGAATCACTATCGCAGACATGATTCTCATTATGATCATTATTCTTATGGTCACCGCAGAAAACATTATAAC
>CAYNRB010000121.1:0-9898 GCA_964399475.1 uncultured Methylomarinum sp. | reverse complement strand
GCAGTGAAATTTTGGAGTGCTACAACATGTTTTAGGTAACTCGCAGTAAATAAACCACCAATATTGGGCAGGGTTTTTGTTTGTCTTTAGTCGTGTAGAAACAGGCGCATAGCCGGCTACGTAACTGTTTCTACACGACTAAAGACGGACAAAAAGACAAGCAAGATTGGTGGGTTATTTATTGCGTGTTGCCTTAGCACTTCAGAAATAGATTCGCAATGTTTGAAAGTCAGAAATTGCTCTATAAATATCCCAATTGTAACCGTGCAAAGTTTTAAGAATCAGTCAATCAATTTCAATTTTTCTTTCTTGGTCAATTTCTTTATTTCTATTTCTCGTTTAGTCGCAGAAGATCTGTCATGCTCCCCTTCTATATAAACTAACTGCCTAGGCTTTCGTCCTCTAAAATATTTTGCGCCCTTTTGTGTTGCATGTTGTTTATATCGCTTTTCAATATCGGTTGTGATTCCGGTATAAAGGGAATCATCAGTACAATGAATGATATAAACAAACCAGTTCTTCAAACCATCAACGCCCTTCGTAATCTGTTTCCATGACAGTTAACGCAGCTTTATACACATCTTTTTTAGCTTTTCTTAACTGAAAAATATCATTCATTTCATCGACTTTACTAAAACGCACATTAAGATCTTTAAGAATACCTGTTTCCAGCGTATAGATACAACCATGTACATTGAGTGGCTTTGAATTACGCCAGGCTCTTTGCACAACCGAGGTATGACAAATATTTTTTACCTGCTCAATAACATTGAGTTCACATAACCGATTCAGGCGATCTGTATCATCATTAATAGAAAGTAGTTCTTCTTCATGTTTCTGATGTACATCTTTGATATGTGAAAACCATATTCTATGGCTTCCATAGAAGCCTGAACACCACCACAGTCATAATGTCCACAAACAATAATATGTTTAACCTTTAAAATTTCCACTGCATATTGAATAACCGATAAGCAGTTTAAATCGGTAGGTACCACGACATTAGCAATATTTCGATGCACAAACAATTCACCGGGTTGCAATCCGACTAACTGTTACGAAACTACTCGACTATCTGAACAGCCTATCCACAAGTAATCTGAGAATTGTTGTTTTGATAAATCAGAAAAAACTGGGGGTTTTCTTCATTAATTCTTTTTTGCCCATTGTATATTATTTT
Source organism: uncultured Methylomarinum sp. (assembly GCA_964399475.1). GTDB lineage: Bacteria > Pseudomonadota > Gammaproteobacteria > Methylococcales > Methylomonadaceae > QPIN01. Next base: position 8,718 of record CAYNRB010000121.1, on the reverse strand, counting down.
CAAATAACTCTTTCAGATGTAGCATAATTAATTTTCACTTCTGATTTTTGATCAGATTTTCTAAAACCTTGATGTTTTACCAACAAATAATCATTAATTCAAGAATTTATTTCCCAAAATATAAATTATAAGCCGTAAAATTTTCTATAAGCCGCTAAATTGTTTTTTCTATTAACACAACTGCCTGAACAGCAATACCTTCTTTTCGACCTTCAAATCCCAACTTTTCAGTTGTGGTTGCTTTAACATTAATCCAGTCAGTTCCAACCTCTAAATCCTTGGCAATATTTTCACACATTCTTACTATATAAGGTGCCATTTTAGGTGCCTGAGCAATGATAGTAATATCAGCATTAACCAGTTTATAACCTTTTTCCTGCACAATCCCATAAACATGCCTTAATAATACTCGGCTATCTGCGCCTTTAAATTCAGGATCGGTATCAGGAAAATGCTTGCCTATATCGCCTAAAGCCGCAGCACCTAACAAAGCATCAGATAATGCATGTAAAACCACATCGCCATCAGAATGCGCTTCCAGACCTTTATCATAATCAATGCTTACGCCACCAAGAATGACTTTACCCTCATCTATAAAACGATGTACATCATAACCTTGTCCGATTCTAATCATAGTTGATGTTCCATATAAAACTGCGCTAATGCCAAATCTTCTGGTCGGGTGATTTTTATGTTGTCTGAACGCCCTTCAACAATATTGACTGCCAAGCCCTGCATTTCCAATGCACTGGCTTCATCTGTTATCTCAGGATTACCTATCGCTACTTCCAATGCGGTTTTTAACAGACCATATCGAAACATTTGTGGCGTCAAAGCTCTCCAGATCTGAGATCTGTCTATTGTATTGATAATCTGGCTTCCTTCAACTTTTTTTAATGTGTCATGTGACGATAAAGCTAAAATCCCCCCTACCGCATCTTCTTGTAAAAAGTTAATAAGCTGATGAATATCCGAACGGGTTATACAAGGTCTGGCTGCATCATGTACCAATACCCAGTCATTATCAGAGGCCTTTGCGTTTAACGCCTGTAATGCAGATAATACTGAATCAGCTCTTTCTTTACCCCCAGCCGCCACAATGACTTTAGCATTTTTTGAAATTTCAAGTTCTGGCCAGTAAGGATCCTCTTTAGAAACAGCAACTGCGATAGCTGAAAAAACATCAGCTTGCAATAATCTTGTTAATGTATGTTCCAATACTGTTTTACCAGATAATTCAAGATATTGCTTAGGCTTGTCTGCCTGCATTCGTTTGCCAACACCTGCTGCTGGAACAACAGCCCAGAATTTTGTTGAATCTGTCATAAATAATGTATGTATCCGCTATAAATTATAGGGAAGTTGAAATTTAAGGGATCGTAGAAGTTGGCAGTCTTTTTTTCCACCCATACAATGGCGTACTAAGGTGGGCAAAAAAGACTGCCCACCCTACAAAACTCCAATCAAGTTCACTCTGTAACATCTAGCCGATACCAATTTATCTTGATAAGCTGATCACTTAATCTTATTTTCATTCTCATTTAAAAATTCGAACAATTAACCAGCAACCCTATTATCCTGCATCTGGCATAAATTATTCTATCACTTGAAAAAAAGTTTCATTTTCCTTAATCATGCCTAATTCATAGCGCGCTCTTTCCTCTATGGCTTCTTCTCCTTTTCTTAAATCTAGAACTTCGGCATATAAAGCATCATTTCGCTGTTTTTTTTGCCTGGCATCTATTTTAAGAAAACTTAGCCTTTGCTGATACGCTTGAACCTGCTGACGATTTCCATCTCCAAACCATAAGCGATATTGCAGTAGCAGGATAAACAGGATCAATGTTGCAATGAGGATTTTTATAAAATTCACACTTTGGTTTCTTCCTATTAGTCAGATGATCGTTTGATTTATATTAATGGAAATTGAAACACTTATTTCGCTTATGAAACCAGTATTCCATCTATTTTGGTTTGATGAAGAGCTTTTTTTAAAAAATTATAATCTTGCCCGTATGAAGCTTGCGTAATACGGGAGATTCGACGGTGAAGAACCCCGTATTACACTTCGTTTCATACGGGCTACCTATTCTAAAACATCCTTCAAACCTAAATTGTCGAAACACTAGGAGACACTTGCCAGAGAATAGAAAATCGACTCGACAATAGCTCCTGCATTGTTCTACCTACGTGCATCCATGCACTCGTGCGGAAAACCCATTTTGGCCATTTTTCCGATCATTTTCGTAAAATAGCGCAACTATTCGCCTCAAATGATCGAAAAAATTGACTCAAAATGGATTCCCTTCGCTACGGTTTCTATTCTCGGACAGCCTCTTAACAACCACTTCGAACGAGTATCAATCATTAATATCTACTCCAATCAATCACCGCGCGAAGTTTAAAGCCCCGTTATTTAAGCATTCTAAAAGCACTACGCCCTGCATAAACCGCATTTTCGCCCAACTCATCTTCAATTTTCATTAAACGATTATATTTCGCTACGCGATCAGAACGGCTTAATGAACCTGTTTTTATCTGGCCTGTCCCTGTTGCTACCACTAAATCAGCTATGGTGGTATCCTCTGTTTCGCCTGATCTATGTGATACAACCGCACTATAACCTGCATCTGCTGCTGCATGAATGGCGGCTAAGGTTTCTGTTAAAGTCCCTATCTGGTTAACTTTAATCAGAATTGAATTAGCAATGCCTTTTTCAATGCCCTCTTTTAAAATAGCTGGGTTAGTTACAAACAGATCATCACCTACTAACTGAATTTTGTCACCTAATTTTTCGGTATGCACTTTCCAGCCATCCCAATCATTTTCATCTAATCCATCTTCTATAGATATAATTGGATATTTTTCCACCCAATCAACAAAGAAATCTGTCATTTCATCTGAACTTAAACTTTTGCCTTCAGATTCCAGCTCATAACGACCTTTTTTATAATATTCAGAAGCAGCGGCATCCATTCCTAAGTAGATATCTTCACCTGCTTTATATCCCGCATTTTCAATAGCTTCAATAATCACTTCTATTGCTTCTTCATTTGAAGAAAGATTGGGCGCAAAACCGCCTTCATCACCTACAGTGGTTGCAAGGCCTTTAGACTTTAAAACCTTAGCCAGATGATGAAATACTTCCGCACCATAACGAATCGCTTCACGAAAAGTGGGAGCTCCGACAGGCAGAATCATAAATTCCTGTAGATCTACACTATTATCAGCATGAGACCCTCCATTGATAATGTTCATCATTGGAACAGGCAGTATAAATTTTCCACTGGTGTTCATGTAACGATATAAAGGGATTCCGCCTTCTTTTGCCGCCGCATGAGCCGCCGCCATAGATACACCCAATATAGCATTTGCACCCAGACGTGCTTTATTATCAGTACCGTCCAGATCAATCATTTTTTGATCCAGTTTTTCCTGATCCGTTGCTTCCATTCCAATGACCGCGTCACGAATTTCGGTATTCACATTTTCAACCGCTTTTAAAACACCTTTGCCTAAATAACGTGATTTATCTCCATCACGTAATTCAATAGCTTCGCGTTCCCCAGTGGATGCACCAGAGGGCACCATAGCAGTTCCAACTAAACCGGAAGCTAAAAAAACATCGACAGCAACTGTTGGATTGCCTCGTGAATCAAGCACTTCGCTTGCTTTAACATCTACTATTCTAGCCATATTTTCCTCTATAAAGTTGTTTCTATCAGACTATTAGCTTTGACAGCCTGATCAATGGTTACTAATGTTTCTAATAATTCTTTTATTCTATGCAATGGCCAGGAATTTGGGCCATCACTTAATGCTTCTTCCGGTTTGGGATGTGTTTCCATAAACAAACCGGCAATTCCAACAGCCATCGCTGCGCGAGCCAACACAGGCACATGTTCACGCTGTCCATCGGAACAAGTTCCTTGGCCACCGGGTAATTGAACCGAGTGTGTTGCATCAAAGACTACTGGGCAATCCGTTTCACGCATTACTGCCAAAGAGCGCATATCAGATACCAAATTGTTATACCCAAATGAAGCGCCACGTTCACAAACCATAATCTGCTCATTTCCCGTAGCTTTAGCTTTGTTGACTACATGAATCATGTCCCACGGAGCTAAAAATTGACCTTTTTTAATATTGACGGGTAAGCCTTGATTGGCTACTTTCTGGATAAAATTTGTTTGTCTGGACAGGAAAGCAGGAGTTTGCATGATATCTACAACCGATGCGACTTCCTTTAAAGGTGTATCTTCATGTACATCAGTAAGAATTGGCACACCAATTTGCTGTTTTACTGTTTCCAGAATTTGCAGACCCTTTTCCAGTCCCAAACCTCTAAAACTTTTATGAGATGAACGATTGGCCTTATCAAATGACGATTTATAGACAAAAGGAATATTCAATTCATCGGTTATTTCTTTTAGAAAACCCGCGACATCAATAGACATTTGCTCACTTTCTATAACGCAAGTTCCTGCTATCAAAAAAAAGGGTTGATCCAGTCCTGCTTCAAAACCACATAATTTCATTGTTCTTTGCCTTGTTTAAATTTAGCTGCTGCCTCAATAAATCCTGAAAAAAGAGGATGCCCCCTACGCGGCGTTGAGGTAAATTCCGGATGAAACTGACAGGCCAAAAAGAAGGGATGATCTTCTATTTCTATAAATTCAACTAAGCGACCATCAATAGATTTACCAGAAAAACTCATGCCAGCCTGTTCCAAAGTCTCAAGATACTTATTATTGAATTCGTAACGGTGCCGATGTCTTTCCGTAATAACGTCTTTTTGATATAAACGATGCGCCAGTGAACCGGGTTGCAAGCGACATTTTTGAGCGCCTAATCGCATGGTTCCCCCTAAATCCGAGTTCTCGTTTCTACTTTCAATCTGGCCCTCTTCATCCATCCATTCTGTAATTAAACCAATAACCGGATGTGGTGAATTAGGCAAGAATTCAGTGCTATGCGCACCTTCAAGTCCAACTACATTTCTGGAAAACTCTATAACAGCAGACTGCATACCTAAACAGATACCTAAATAAGGTATTTTATTTTCTCGTGCAAAACGGACTGTTGATACTTTTCCTTCAACGCCTCGTTCACCAAAACCACCAGGAACCAGAATGGCATCTACGTTATTTAATTGTGCAACGCCTTCCTCTTCAATAGTTTCTGAATCAATATATTTAATTTTTACTTTATTTCGAGTTTTTAAACCCGCATGAGTTAAGGCTTCATCAAGTGATTTATAGGCATCTGAATGATTGACATATTTCCCTACAATAGCGACAGTTACTTTATTTTCAGGGTGAGTTATGGCTTCAACCACTTCTTTCCAATCGGTCAATTTGGCGGCGGGAACATCCAGACGCAACTGTTCAACAACAATATCATCTAGACCTTGCTCATTTAACAACAAAGGGATACGATAAATTGTATCTGCATCAATGGCAGAGATAACTGCTTTTTCAGGCACATTGGTAAATAATGCAATTTTTGATCGCTCACTGTAAGGAATGGCCTGTTCCGAACGGCAAATTAAGATATCGGGCTGAATCCCGATGGTTCTTAATTCTTTAACCGAATGTTGTGTAGGTTTGGTTTTTAATTCACCAGCAGTCTTTATGTAAGGCACTAAAGTCAAATGAATAAAAAGGGCTTTATCACGTCCCTGCTCAAGACCAATTTGTCTGATGGTCTCTAGAAAAGGCAATGACTCAATATCACCGACCGTTCCACCTACTTCAATAATAGCAACCTCCATACCCTCAGCACTAGCATAAATCCGTCTTTTTATTTCATCGGTAATATGTGGAATAACCTGTACTGTTGCGCCTAAATACTCACCCTTTCGTTCGTTACGAAGCACTCTTTCATAAACCTGACCCGTCGTAAAATTGTTCTTCTTCTTCATTGTGGTTTTAAGAAAACGCTCATAATGACCCAGATCTAAGTCAGTTTCAGCGCCATCTTCAGTGACAAATACTTCTCCATGTTGAAAAGGACTCATAGTCCCAGGATCAACATTAATATAAGGATCCAGTTTGGTCATGGTTACTTTTAAACCACGTTCTTCAAGAATAGCGGCTAAAGAAGAAGCGGCTATTCCTTTACCCAAGGAAGAAACAACGCCTCCAGTGATAAATATATATTTTGTCATTTAGATGAAATTACGCTCATGATAAATTAGCTAATCAAAGTTAAAACCGTTAATTTTATCATTCTTCATTTAATTTTTCTGGTTTTTCTTGATTTGAATTTATAACTTTATGCTTTAATAAATACTAAGGATATAATTTCATCTAGAAGTTAGGCGTATTCAGCTTATTGAAATATGTGAGCTCTTAAGATTCAGAAATCTCTATCTTTTAAGAAATAATAATAGCTTATGTAAGATTACCATTCTCTTTAAAATAAATATGCGTTTACTAATTAGAAGACTTTAATTGTTTTAAGAAAAAACCGAAAACTTGAACGTGCGAAGTACATTGATTGTTTTCGACATTTATGTACGATAACAAGGTGTTTTAAAGCAACATTCTATATTTACTTTATATTGACATTGACTGATGCTTCTTAATGAGAGAATAGAGCAAACAGATGAACGCTTAACAGTTTTATCAATATTGTATGAGATGAGAATCCACGAAAACATGCAACTGGCATGACCTAAGAAGGGTTTATTTGGTTGAGTTATCCTCTATTGGTAGATTAAATATCCACAGATATTTACTTTTGACATAAACATATAGAGTTAAAATGAAATTCCTGATTTTTCTATATTTAATTTTCCCTTTTAATTCATATGCTGAAACATCCTTATGGAGAGTAAGCAAAGGTAATTCTGAGTTATTTATTGGTGGGACTATACATGTGCTGAGTGCCAGTGACTACCCATTACCTTCCGAATTTGAACTAGCTTATAAGCTAGCAAAAGTTGTTGTATTAGAAACAGACTTGTTAGCAATGGCTCAGCCAGCTGTACAGGCACGGTTATTACAGCGTGTGCGGTATAAAAATGGAAAAACACTTAAGGATGATCTAAAGCCTGAAACTTATAAAGCGTTAGTCGAATATGCGATTTCTGCGAGTATTTCAATTGAAACTTTAATTCAATTTAAACCACCCATAATTATGATTACTTTGTTAATGACCGAACTCCAACGCCTGGGATTGGCTAATACGGGGGTTGATAAATATTTTTCTGATAAATCGTTAGCTGATGGTAAGGATTTAGGCCAACTTGAAAGCGTTGACGAACAATTGATTCTTATTGAAAGTATGGGGAAAGGTCATGAGGACGAAATGATCTTGAGTACAATTGCTGAAATGGAAGAGCTCTCATCACAAATGGAAAAGCTGAAAGACGCTTGGCGCCAGGGAAATACCCAGAAAATGAACACAGTAGGACTTTCCTCCATGAAAACAGACTTCCCAGAATTGTATCAAAACTTTTTAGTTGATCGAAATAATGCTTGGTTACCAAAGATTGAAGCAATGATTGATACACCAGAGATTGAATTGATTTTAGTGGGGGCGCTTCATCTGGTTTCAAATGATGGTCTAATCAACAAGTTACAGTTATTGGGCTATACAGTGGAACACTTCAAGCCAAATTAGAAGAAAGGAGTTGAAAGCTTTCAGCCTTCACATAGATTATTTATATAACATCACTATCTACATCGCCATCTACTAAATATTGCAAGTCTGAAAATGATACACCCGTTAACGTTGAAGAATATGTAATAGGATTATCTTCAACTGTAGTAACACTTACTTTTGTATCAGTTCCAAGATTTTCAATAGAAAGTGATAAGTATTCACTTAGCCCATCTGATTGCTCATCAATGAGCAGATCATGAAGATTGAGGGATTCTGCTGTTTGATTCTCGGTAAATTCATCTGACATATCATCTCTCCTTTAACTGACTTATTTTAAGTGTAACATTAGTAGAGAGGCAGAACTTGTTTTTTTTCATGTTTTTGAAACAGAGTTTCTAAAACTATTATCAAAAGTCGTCTGGTTATCCATATTTCTCCCGAACTTACAACATGAACCAACAAATTCACATATGAATCCAATTGCTTCGCATTCTGATAACCTCTTGCCCCAGCAACTAAACAATTCATTATTTTTTCATCACTCAGCTCATCAGCGATGACAATAACTTTACTATTTGGACTTAAACCAAGAAGTAATTTAATGTAATCAGGCGTTCCTTCCTTACGAACAGAATAATTTATTAAAATAATGGGGGGGAGTTGCTGTCCTGCACTATTTAATGCAAACACTTCATCTGTATAATGAGAATAATTTGTCTCCACATCTAAAAACGCAGGATTTATAAGATCTGCATTATCAATTATTTGTACGTCAATCATCGATTAATTTGTTATATATTAAGGGGTTATAACGCGCACACTACTTAAGTATTGGATAAAATTTTAGGTCAATACCTGTGCTTTTCCTATTGTACGAAGGTACTAATCTCAATGATTTGGATCAATAAAGTTTTGAAAAGCTCTCTTGAATTTATGAAAAAATTCTGAAATCATTTATTATGATAAAAACAATTCATGAATAGGTTTTTTAAGCATTTTTCTAATAAATTTTCTAAGTACTCAATCACTATGGACCGAAAGTCCATAGGTTATTTTAAAACGACTGAAAGTCGTTCCCGTATTTACTTATTCGCAACTATTCAAATA
>CAYNRB010000120.1:0-9912 GCA_964399475.1 uncultured Methylomarinum sp. | reverse complement strand
TTAAGCAAAATCAATAACAACCATAGAAACTATATCGTCTTCGATAGAAACCATAGGGCTGAAAATGATTTCTATATCGGTATTCATAACGTAGATTTTGATTATAGGAATTGTAGTGATTTTGAGGCCATATAAAATGGTTATCAATAGCTACAACGGGTAGACTAACAAGCTTATTGCCAATCAACTTTTCATCAGTTCCTTGTAAGGTACCTGATATAGTGATCTCTGTCCCTTTGGTAAAAATTGCGGGGTCAAGAAACATTTTACTGGTTGAAATAAAACGACCTTTTGCAGAGTCATTGACCATTGGACGACCAAAAAAACTGAGAGGATAGTAAACGATTTGCATTTTAGTTGTATCTTCTTGATTTTGCACATCAATAACTGTTCCTCCCCATCGAACAGCTTGATTATTAAATTTCGAATTGTTTTCTAAAACTTGATGCAGATGAATATCTCTATCAGGTGGATTTTGAATTTGATGAGGCAAATTAGAACATGCATTTAAGAATAAAATACTGATTAATAAGAACCGCTTCATAATAACCTCTTATATATTTCGGTTAAGGAGTGAGAATTTAATAAGTTCTAGAAGTGATTAAATCTCCACGCCTACGAACAAAAGAGCCAAGTAATTTAGCTAAATTGCTTTTGTTCCTAAGCTCATAGGACTTGAATTAATGTATAAAGTTCGCTACGAGAATATAGTCTGGAACTCAACCACTATGGACTGAAAGTCCATAGGTTGTTTTAAAACGACTGAAAGTCGTTCCCGTATTTACTTATTTGCAACTATTCAAATACTATAAATTTCAACTTTAAACCCAAACAAACAACGATTAAACCAATAGACGATTAATGTATCCGCTATAAATCCCAGGGGGAACTGGAAGACCGACAGCCACTCTGACATACCATTAATGTAGCCTGGATGGAGCGTAGCGGAATCCGGGGTCAGTCGCATCATTCCTTCCCGGATTTCGCAACGCTACATCCAGGCTACCCGTTAATTCAATATTAGAGACGGTTGCCCTAGGCTGTCGAAATCATGGTAAATAAACTATCAAAGACAATTAATTCAATTGGTTATGATTTTATTTTGGCTTAAACATGCAAAAAAACCGAGTTTTCGGAGTGCATTCACAACCAAAAATCAATGACTTATAGAGAATTAAAGGTTTTTAAAACCACTAAAATTACTTTTTTTCTGCTTTATTTACCCATCTTTTATCTTGAATTAATAGTTGTTAGTCATTGGTTTAATTAGTAAAAATAGTTTTTATTAAATCCAGTTAAACATTATTGAAAAAGCCATTTCGACAGCCTACGGTTGCCCTGGGTTTTAGTGTGGATACGATTTAATGATAATATTTTTCTCAAATTACTCCTATGATTACAAAAAAATATGAGTAGCAACTAAAGCCTTACACTGAAAGTGTATAGTTTTAAACTAGCGATATGAGACAATAAAAACCTTAGACACAATCAATGTTAGTTTATCGTCTAGTGTAAATTGACCTTACACGAATCCTAATTATCTATAGACCTATTATTAAAGCTCTAGTACTCGAATCAATGGATCGAATTTGATGTAGAGCGAACTAAAGTCGACTCTACAATAGTCATCACTCCAAAGTTGATAAAGTAGCTATTCAATGCAAATGCCTTACAATTAACAAACAGAAGTAATAACACTGGAATTTTGAAAACCACCCTACTTAAGGGGAATGGAAAATAAATAACTATACATTTCCAACCTATCGTAGATATTATTTTAACTTATTTCATATCACTCTAATTCAATGCTATCTCTCAGAAAGTCTTTTGCTATTAGCGCCTTTTCAAAATACATTTTATTAATTTTACAATTCATTTCCACCACAATCCTCGCCAGACTTTTAACCCCAGAAGATATTGGCATTTATAGTATTGCTTTTTCTATCGTATTATTTGGGCACCTGATTAGAAATTTTGGAATTAACCAATTTATTATCCAGGAAAAAGACTTAACAGACGATAAAATTAGAGCCGCTTTTAGTCTAACATTGATCATAGCCTGGAGCGTTGCAGCTATATTATTTTTCGGTGCAGACCAAATAGGAGAGCTGTACAAAAACACAGGCATTAGCAACGTTCTAAAACTATTATCAATTAACTTTTTATTATTACCTATCAGCACTATTACCCATTCCTATTTAAGACGCAAAATGGAATTTAAAAAGGTAGCGGTTATAGATATTATTCCAGGTTTTTTTGGCGTTACCGTCGCAGTCACTTCTGCCTATTTAGGTGCCAAGTTTTATACCATGGCCTATGCGGCTATCACAGAAATATTCGTAACTATTATTATCAGTTTTTTTTATCGCCCTAAAGAATTGCCCTTTTGGCCAGGTATAAAAATGCTAGGGTATGTCTTTTCATTTGGTTCAAAAATTGGTTTAAGCAACATTGTTACTCAACTATCAAGGAGTTTAACTGAATTGTTTATTGGTCGCTTACTTGGATTAGCACCATTAGGCATGTTTTCCCGTGCCTATGGTACTTTTATGTTATTTGAATATGCCATCCTAGATGGCATAGGCCCTGTTATTCTGCCTTTGTTTTCCCAAACCAAGAATAAAGGCGGCAATCTTCGAAAGGTTTTTTTAAGATCCATAGAATACACCACTGCATTTTCAATGCCTTTTTTCGCTTTTCTATTTTGCTTTACCGAGGACATTATTCATGTTCTCTATGGCTGGCAATGGGACGAAGCCATTCCTTTAATAAAAATATTCTGTTTTGCCGGTGTGTTTATATCCATTTTTTCATTCTTTGACCAAATCATGATTTCAGTCAATAAAACAGGCGTTGTATTACGTTTTCAACTTTTAAGTCATGTTTTTTTTATTGCTCTACTAATACAGGCAGCAGCATCAAGTTTAACCGAGGTAGTGTGGTGCTTTTTTGCCGCCACTATCGTTCGCCTATTTCTTTCTTTAAGTTATTATAAAAAATTTTTGTCACTTAAATTTAGTCAACTGATTCGAATTTTTTTCAGAGGAATATTCTTTACAATCGCATTAATGCTTCCCAGTACCACACTGTTTTTTCTTGAACCTAATTTTTCAGAATCCGCCTTCATTCGTTTGCCTGTTTTAATGCTAATGACTTTTATTTCCTGGATAGTATTTTTATTTATATTCAGACATCCTTTTAAAAATGAAATCCAACTTGTTTTTGCGAAAATCTCCAGAAGTAAGTAAAGTTATTAAAAAAACAAATCCTCTAATAATGATTTTTTGAAACATTACAACATCAAATGAACAATACAAATACAACTCTGTACCGCACTTTAATTTTAGATGCTGAATTTATTACCAGTTTAACTATCTTACGATCCTTAAGCAGGCAAGGCATACATTGTGATATTGCCAGCTCAACTACTCAAACAATCTGCCGATCATCTCGCTATGCAAAAACCCATTTTCAATATCCTGACCCATTAGTTAAAGCCGAAGATTTTGTTGATTATATTTGTAAGTTACTGGAAGAAAATGAGTATGATCTGGTTATTCCTGTAACAGAACGTTCTCTCATTCCTCTCTCAGAATCTAATAAACTAGATCCTTGGCGTGACCGTTTGGCTATTGCTGAAAGAGAAAGTCTGATTCAAGTGCTTGATAAAGAAAAAACCCTGAAACTGGCTAAGCAATATGATGTTTCCACGCCGTTTAGCCAAACTATTTCCTCAATAGAGGAAGTACAACTGCTTGCTGAAGACCTAGAATATCCCGTAGTTCTAAAACCGGGACAATCCATACCTGAAGCTGAACATCGACGTCAATTAACGGTAAGCTATGCACACAATGCTTCTGAGTTAATTCAAGGCTGCAAAGATTTATTGCCTTTTTGCCAGATACTCCTGCAACAATATGCAACAGGGGTTGGTACGGGTATCGAAATATTGGCCAATCAGGGTGAAATAGTCTATTCATTTCAACACCTCAGACTGCATGAGCTGCCCTTAACCGGTGGTGGAAGCTGTTTTCGAAAAAGTATCCCCGTAGACCCCATTTTATTAGAAGCTTCAGAAAAATTGATTGCCGCTCTTAAATGGCATGGCGTAGCAATGGTTGAATTTAAATGGCAACCTGAGTCAGGAAAATATTGGTTAATGGAGATAAATGGACGATTTTGGGGATCATTACCTTTGGCAAACGCTGCAGGGGCGGATTTTCCCAAAATGTTATTTGATTTACTGGTATTAAAGAAATTACCAGAAACAGTTGAATACAAAGAAAATATAGTTTGTCGAAAATTATCTTCTGATTTGAATTGGCTGGAACAAGTATTACGAAAAAATGAAGATGCTAGTTTAGTTAATTACCCAGATAAGCTACAAATTCTTCGCGATTTAGCTTTTTTCTTACACCCTTCTCGACATTTCCTAGATATACAATCTTTAAGCGATCCTTTACCTGGATTGATTGATATTTATTCTATAACTAAAGACTTTTCTCAACGTCTTTATTTTTTATTACTTGATAAATTAATTCTGAAATATCACGCCTCTGCTTTTCTCCAAAAACGTCTGTTAAAACGTTTGAATAAAGCAAAGACGATTTTGTTTTTATGTTATGGAAATATTAATCGTAGTGCTTTGGCTCAAGTCATTGCACAAGAATATTTAGAAGATACCAATATCGAGCTTTATTCGGCTGGTTTTCATCAGCATGATAAACGTCCAGCGGATCCTAATATGGTTAAAGTTGCTGCTGAAAATGATATAGATTTATCAAACTGGCAATCAGTGACACTCAATCAGCAATTAGTCACGGATGCCGACATTATATTTGTAATGGAGATTCAACATTTAAGCCGCTTATTTAAAAGCTATCCTAATACAAAAAACAAAAGTTTTTTATTTGGCAGCCTAACTACTGAACAGCATCCAAATCCAGAAATTAGTGATCCTTATAATCAGGATTATTCAACCTTTATAAGAATATTTAAGCGTATCCAACTAGCTACTACTGAAATCAAGAAAAGTTTTATTCAAAACAAATAATTTTATTGATTTTCAAATCTTTAAACAAATTTAATGCCAAAAATCAGTCACATTTTTACCATCTAATAATTGCATAGACTCTATCTGGGCAGGCCCCTGGGTTTTAATCAAAACTTCTGCTTTGTAGTAATGATAATCGCCGTCGAAGGAACTGCCATAGCGCCTATATGTTTTAGGACGATAAGTATCAACAGGTTTTGAATACCGAAGCTTACTAGAACGGTGATAACGTGGGTTTGCCTTTACAACATCGCCTGCAGTTTTAAAAGATTCATCTACAGCCGTAATTGCCATACCAAGAGGAATACCCACCATTCGTCCAGGTATTGCTCCAATGACAGCTGCTTCATGTGTTGTACATGCTGACAAAATTAGCAACATGCTTGAAATAATTAAAATATTTTTCATTATAAGTCTCCATTATTTATAATAGAACTGTTTGTATAAATTTGATATAAAAGCCTTTAATACTTGATTAAATGAAACTTTATTAAGTAAAGTTTCTTATTTATTTTTTGTTTTAATAGAGAAATAAATATCAATGAACATACTCCCCCTAAAACACCGAAGAAATGAGCTTCTGGAAGCACTGGCCAGGCAATAGATGAGAATAGAGCATCATTCTTGGTCATTTCCAAAGCTATTTTTATTAAGTTGGCAGCTCCCAGGCACAAAATAATCGGGTCTTTGGAAATATGCCAAAATTCCCAAATCACAACGACAAATAAACCGTTTAATAGCCCAGACAAACCACAATAAAAAAGTAATGATTCCATTCCAAACCACAAGCCTAGACTGATAGCTAAAATACCTAAAAGTAAGCTAAGAATTAATAATTTAGCCTGTAGATTTTCCAGCAAAGTACCTAGAATGAGTAAAGCACTAAGATTCAATATCAAATGTTCTCTGTCTATATGAACAAAATGCGCCGTTACTAATCGCCAAATTTCGCCTTGTATTATTAACTCACGGTCATAAATTAATAATTCAGGTGCTGCACCAAACATAACCCAAACTAAATATGTAAACCCTAAAAAAATCAGGGTTTGAATAGGCAGGAAAAAGCCAAATCTATATTTTTCAGATAGAATTTTCATGACAAAGATTGATTATTCTGAGTTCTCTGTCTAATAAACCAAAGTAACAATAGACCTATAAACAAAATCTGCATTCCATCAATGCTACCGCCCCCAAAACTGGAACGACTTTTCTTAAACATCGGACGGCTTTGGTCAACTCTATGATTAATGACAGGTTGCGCCGTTCTTATTTGACGAGCTTTTACTTCATTTTCAATGCGTTTTTGATTTTGGCGTTTAATAGTTCTTTGGTGAAAAACTTCATCTCTTAAAACCAGCATGGAGGTATATTCCGTTACCAGACCATATTCAATACCCAAGTCAGTAACAGACTGTTTCAAATCATCATTATCACCAAAATCTTGAATTTCTTGCAGTTGATCTTCTATGCTAGCAAAAGCCCATAGACGTTCAATTTCAGGATTTAGCTCAGAACTTGATGGAAATTCAAACTGGCTGTGATATTCTTTGGGCTGGCCTGAAATTTTCCCTGTTAAAGTAATATCAGCTGTTCCTGAGCCCCAATAATGACCCAATAATATTAGTTGCTGTCCACGGTATATACTACCAATTAACTGAGGTTGAATATCCGCTGTTTTAACACCATTGATTTTTACTTTGACTCCGTGCAAAGCTTCGTGAGTTACCTTGCTGGTAGCTGACATCAATTGCCCAACTATGTCATCACTGTTAGAAACACTAATAGAAAAACCATTAGAATGTCGAGTTAAAGCATTTAATAAAGGTCGATTTGCACTGTTTCCCATCACCAAGGTAAACAAACGAATATCCTTCTTTTTTATCAAATCAATAAATTTTCGTTGCGCTGTTTCACCTACATTAGCCACGCCATCTGTCACTAAAACAATTGAACTGGTTCGGTCTGAATCCAATCTATTCAAACCCAGTAACAATCCTGCATATAGATTAGTACTACTCCCTGTATTTATATTGGCGACTTTGTTACTGTAATAATTGACTTGTTCTGGGGTTGCAGTGATATATCCTTGTGTCAAATCTCGCGCTCTATCATTAAATAATATAATCTGGAACCGATCATTTACATTTAATTGGTGTAACGCACGTTCTATTCCTTCAGCCAAAGTCGCATATTTACTTTGCATTGAACCTGAAATATCTAGTATAAAAGTCCAGTCGCGACCTTCAGTTATCGGTTCTAAATCATCACCCGGTGTCAAAACCATCATAAAAGTACCCCGTTTTCCTTCCTGTTTCTGGGTGATTAAATCAATTGAACCTGGTAAACCTGTTTTATGTCGCCAGTAAACAACCAAATCTTTATCTAAAGTAAATGCAAATCCCTGATTGCTAGTAGCTACCGAGTTTTCCTGATCATTGTCAGAGCTTGTATTCTGGTTTTGTAATAATACATTCCATTCTTGATTACTGACTTGATTGATCTGGGCAGAAGAGTGATTAGGAACTCTGACCGCTTCAATCGGATAAGAAGAACGCACTTGTAGATCAAAGCTAAAAAATTCCTTTACTGTAGTTTCAGCCGTCCAAAAAGCATTTTTTAAATCATCCACCCCACCTTCTTTTAATGGATAAACATAATGGCCAATACCTGTATCTACATGTGCAGGCTGAATATAAACTAAGCGAATTCGAATATTTTCACCCGCTCTGACAGAACTAACTCTTGTATCAAAAGTTTTATATCCATCCTGTTCAGTTAAAGCTGTCTCACGGCCTGCAGATTTTTCTTCCTGATAAATTTTTCTGGCTTGTTTTTTTTCTAATACCTCTCCATGTACGGCTTGTCCATCAATCCATAAGGTTAATTCAGAAACGGCTGCTTTTTCAGGAATGGGGAAGCTGTAAATTGCTTCCAACTCCTGATTACCAGAATTATAAAAAACCTGATCAACAGTAGTAATCGCATAACCATCTTCAATCACTACCTTTACTTTATGGCTACGAATACCAATTTCTGACTGTGAACCGTTAATAGGTTTTAATAATCCAGCAGCTTGCCCCGTATTGATGGTTATTAGCAATACCATAAAGCCTGTTAGTAGTTTTTGAAAATGACTTAATAAATTTTTTTTATTTTTCATAACTTACCTCTTTAAAATGATTAATTAAACATAGTTCAATTACAGTAAAGCACATAATTAAACAACGTTCAATTGTTTTTCAAAAAGATTGTCTTATATATCTCAATCAAATTACTATTAATCGAGTCTGCCTCTATTGTTTTGATTCTGAACTTTTATAAGACAATTGAACCCTTAAAGCTCTGGATTTTGAAAAAATTGTAAGTCCTGGAATTCAAGATCAAAACTGCACGTAGTGCGGAAAAGCGATAGCGCCTTCCGCCATTAGGAAGTTGGAAATAAATAATCATCCATTATTGAGTAGGATTTTTGGTATCCGCTATAAATCCCAGGGGGAACATAGAAGACCGACAACCACTTAGACATGCTATCAATGTCGCTCATCCAACCTACGATCCGTCTTACGAGTTGTCTGTCTGTGCCGCAGAATGTTGGGATTCCTATCGTCACCCACAACCTACACGGGAATAATCAAAGCTGACCCCCTTATTTGAAGGTGTCATATTTGAAGGTGTCAGGTCTTTGGTTTATGATTCTTAAGCGGAACCGAGCATGTTATTCCGTTCTTAACGTTTCAAATTATCTAAACCAACAAATGTAAGTTGAATAACAATTGTAATTTGTATTTGACCTCAGTTATTACACTGCAATCATAAATCAAAGACCTGACACCTTTATGCGTTATTGATGGCGCCTCGGCTGGGTTGGAAATCTATGGCGGCTTCTACCCAGATGTGTTCTAGGCGGATTTTTGTGATTTGTCCGCCGCTGGTGATGGTGGTGATGGGGATTCCGCCCGATGTAGCGAAGTTTGCTGCTGCTGTGATGTCGCTAAAGCCACCTACCCAGTTTTTAAAGGCTGTTGCAGGCACATCTATTGTACCGTGTACATAACGGGCTGGGATTTTTGAGGCTCTTAACAATGCTAGGGTTAAGCTGGCAATGTCCATGGCATTGCCGCGTTGGGCGGATAGGGTTAGGTCTGCATTCTGAATGGCTCCCCAGGTGGGTTGCCATTCTATGTTGTTTCTGACCCAGAAACTAAGGGTGTCAAATCTTTGGTTTATGATTCTTGAGCGAGACCGAGTATGTTAATCCGTTCTTAACGTTTCAAATTATCTAAACCAACAAATGTAAGTTGAATAACAGTTGTAATTTGTATTTGACCCCAGTTATTACACTGCAATCATAAATCAAAGACCTGACACCTTTGGCAGTTCTTGGTTGCTGGATGATCCGGTGACGGCTTCCAGTTCATCCATTAGTTGTTTAAATTCTGTGCAGTAGCGGTCTACTGTATTTTGGTGTCTATCCAGAATTATTTGAGGTAGTTGTTTTTCCAACAAGTAGGGCGGAAAAGCGATAGCGCCTTCCGCCATTAATTCGCAAATCTAACCTTTTTCGTCATAAATGTCGGATAACGCTGTCGCTCATCCAACCTACGATCCGTCTTACGAGTTGACATAAAGATCTTGTCCACCTGCCAGACTGATATTGTTAAACGTAATTTGCAGGCTGCTGTCTGCAGCAATTGAGGGAATATTGAGTGTGCCAACTTGAGTGCCACCATTGGCTGGGTCGCCTTCGTAGAGTCTAGCTATTGTTGTGTCCATAAAGGTGTCAGGTCTTTGATTTATGGTATATCATAAAGGTGTCAGGTCTTTGATTTATGGTATATTGAAAAGCCAACAATCAAAGA
>CAYNRB010000119.1:0-9915 GCA_964399475.1 uncultured Methylomarinum sp. | reverse complement strand
GTATCGATAATGAAGTCACTTGCTTTTATAAGAGCTCCCCATATTAATATACAACTGACCTGAGTCCTCATCCACAATACCGTAAGGCGTGTAACTTCATTTGTCTCTGAAGTCGTGCTCAAGTGCTTTGTTATTGCCGCGACTTAACCCACCGCGAGAAAACTTGCTAATCTTGACAGTTGCCTTGCAGTCCATGCTTAATCGAACCGTCTATTGAGCCGATGCTTTTATTTCCTGATCTTTATTTTTTATGTTGATAAAGATCTCATCTGTTTCCTTAATCTTTTTTAAGGGTTTGGCTTTAACCACTTTACGCAAGCGATAACCTAGTCGATTCAGTATCTCTGCCATGCTACTGGGTGAGGGTAAATCATCCGTATTAAACCTGTTTCTTTTAAAGCATTTAGTGCAGCGGTCGCTGTCAATCTTGTGTAAGCAAACGAGCTTTGAAAAGTGGGATCTTGTTGAGACTGGTTTTCAGCCATCTTACATAAAAATTCCGCTATTTCAGGGTGCTTTTCTTCCCAAGACTTGTTACCGCTATGATTCGATTGCAAGCCAATATAGCAAATGCCTATACGCTTTTCACCAAGACCTGTTTCTCAAGCGCGCCATTGCTCATTTTTTGGATTCAGCGGCATCCTTGCCCCAGAATGCAAAAAGTGAGTAGCGATTAGTAAGCCCCGGACGTCCTGCGTCCGCCTCAACTCCGTACAAAAGCCGCTCCGTTAAGGCTACCTCACTGACTTGACGGCTGTCGGTATAAAATTTTAGCCTCCCTCGCATGCTATCGCATACATCGGATCAGCAAATTTCCCTGTCGCCTACCGCGGACTAAAAATCATCACTCCGCTATCGCTCCGTTTCCCTGATTTTAAGCGTAAGGAGTGAGGATTTAATAATACCCGAAAGTTTGGCGCAGGATTTTTGTTCGTCTTCAAGGCGTAGAAACGGGCGCATAGCGAGCTATGCAACTGTTTCTACAACGCAGAAGACGGACAGAAAGACAAGCCAAGATTCGGATATTATTAAATCCTCGCTCCTAAGTGAAAAAGTAGTTACCAATACAGATATTGGCTACTCTTTCATTTTTGACTATGTTCTCTATCTTCATAAAACTCATTAGAAAACCGAGGGGAACAAATTGCCAAAAATATTAAATCTTCACTTCCGATGTTGCTGATTCGTTGACGACACATTGCTGGAATTAACACTACATCACCTGATTTTACTGTTTGGGCAGGTAGATCACCTATTTCCACACGACCTGTTCCACTCACAACATAATAGCGTTCTATAATTCCTTTTAAACGATGCCAACGGGTTGTGACTCCTGGTTTCAGTCTCGCCCGTGCAATAGAAACATCAGGATCATTAGAGGTGTTTGATAATTCAGTAATGTAACACTGTTCTGATATATAAAACTCATTTTCAAGATTGATCGGACTAATGGACGCTTTCATCTGATTTTTCATAAAAGCATAGGCATAACAATAAATTTATATAGTTGTTGACCAGGTTCTTCAACAAAACAACTGCTGCCATTACTGGCAATAGATAACACAGCTAGTTCTGAATCCAGATTACTAACCGCATCTAAAAAATATTGGGCATTAAAGGTGATTGATATGGGTTCGCCACTATATTCTATGATTAATTCTTCTTCTGCTTCATCCTGTTCAGGATTGTGTGAAGTTAATCTTAATAATCCTTCTGAAACTTCAAAACTAACCCCTTTTGATTTTTCATTGGCTAATATATAAACTCGGGTTAAGGCTTCTTTTAATAATTGTTTTTCTATATGAATCTGATTAAAAAAAGGTTGATCATAAACTTTACTAAATTCAGGATATTTTGAATCGACTAATTTGGCTGAAAAAATCATATTCTTAATTTCAATTCTAATATTGCTATTGGAAAATTGAATATTTAAATCTAATTCTTCATCTTCAAGTAGACGAGAAAGTTCTGCTATGCCTTTTCTGGGTAAAATAATACGTGCTTCATAGCCTGTTGCTTCACCAATACTATCTTCATATATTGACAGCCGATGACCATCTGATGCTATAAATTTGAGTTTGCTATTGGATATATGAAATAGCATGCCATTCAAATAATATCTAATATCCTGACTTCCCATACAAAAAATGGTTTTATCCAGGGCCTTTTTCATTTTTTCAGCGCTGATTACAAACTGGTTTTCTAAACTGGATTCTGAAAATTCTGGATAATTTTCTGCTGCTAAAGTATTTAATGAAAATCGGCTTCGTCCTGAAGAGATTTTCACTTTATCTTGTATTTTTTCTATTTTTAACTCGGCATTATTGGGTAATAATCGACATATATCTAAAAACTTTCTGGCTGGTAGTGTAATTCTTCCAGGTTCTGATTGTTCTAAAGTGATTTTGGCTATTAATTGAATTTCCAGATCGGTACCGGTTAAAACCAATGTATTGTCTTCTACAACAATCAGTAGGTTTGAAAGAATAGGCATGGTTTGCCTTTTTTCAATCACGCTTACAATTTGTTGCAAAGGGGGGAGTATGAGTTCCCTAGTAATAATAAATTTCATAAATATATATAACTTACTGTTATTATTAGTCTGTTAAAATCTGTGTATAAACCATTATTTTAATATTAAAAACAATAGCTTATTTTGTTAATAAGTTTGTTAGTAAATATTGTTATTATTGTTCTTATCTTGGTGATAAAAAACCTTGTTAAAAAAGATTACAAGTAATCAACAGTATAAAGCTAGCTAAAAACACAACTAATCCCCAGTCTGCTAATTACGGAATTTACCATAACTTAAACTTTTTAGCTCTACAACAATTCTGTCATTTATAAACTGTCTAAAAATTTAGTTACAAAAAATTGCTGGTGTTATTTCAGGGTTAAATTATCAGCTTATAATAGGTACTAGCTGTTAAATATTTATTATTTTCTATAGCAACAATATTCACTAACTAATAATAATAAGTTTATATTAAATATTAATTATTATTACTATTAGCTTTTAAAAATCTGTGCATAAGTTATTAATTTATATTTATAATCAAATATTTATACTGTTAGTAAGTCTGTTAGCTTATTCATTGAAACTTGTATTTTGGCTGGGGGAAAAAACGGCATAAAAAAAATTATCAGATTATCAACAAGCTATAAACAAAGAAAATCACAGTTAATCCCCAGTATGGCTGAAATCATATTTCATTTATGATGAAAAATTATTCAAAGTGCTGAATCGTAACAATTAATGTGATAGTCTTCTTAATAGATTCTGATAATCCTCTGAAACTTTTACGTCACTATCTCTCAGTATTTTAATACGTTTGCAAGCATTAATTACCGTTGTATGATCACGACCTCCAAAGGAATCACCAATTTCTGGAAAACTATGCGTAGTCAATTCTCTTGCTAAACACATGGCTATTTGTCTGGGACGGGTAATGCTTTGCCTGCGACTTTTTGAAGAAAAATCTTTGACCCTGATTTTGAAATATTCAGCGACGATTTTTTGAATATTGTCAATGTTGACTAATTTATCCTGTAATGAAATTAAATCGTGTAAGGCTTCTTTGGTAAAATCAATAGTAATTTCCTTTCCGGTAAATTGGGCATTGGCGATTACTCTTCTTAAAGCACCTTCCAGGTCTCTGACATTGGACGGTATTCTTTTTCCGATGAAAAAAGCAACTTCTTGTGGTAGGTCTACATTAGAAGCATCGGCTTTTTTTATTAAAATTGCAGCCCTAGTTTCCAAATCAGGCGGCTCAATTGCAACCGGCAGACCCCAGCCAAATCTTGATTTTAAACGGTCTTCCAGACCTTCGATTTCTTTTGGGTATTTGTCACAAGTTAAAACAACTTGATGTTTTTTATCTAACAGATTATTGAAGGTATGAAAAAATTCTTCTTGGGATCGTTCCTTTCCTGCTAAAAACTGAATATCATCAACCAGCAATAGGTCGATACTGCGATAATAGTCTTTAAAAGCATTAATGGTATTGTGCTGAAATGCTTGTACCATATCTTGTACAAATTTTTCAGAATGTAGATAAACAATATTGGCTGACGGATTTTTTTCCAGAACCGCATTACCTAAAGCATGCATCAAATGCGTTTTACCCAGTCCTGAACTGCCATAAAGAAATAAAGGGTTATAGGCTTTTCCAATATTTTCAGAAACCTGTATAGAGGCTGCCTTGGCTAATTGATTAGACTTACCTTCAACAAAATTTTCAAAGGTAAAGGCTTTATTCAGAAAAGTAGAACGTTTAATGGTTGCTTTTTTTATCGGTTTATTTTTTAGTTTAGGCTGTATCAGTGGCGTGGTTTTTTTGGATCCAATCTCAAATTGCAAGAGTAGTGTGCCATTTGAGAATTCATTGATAGCATCTTCAACTTTGCTTAAATAATGTTGTTTGACATGATCAATAATGAAACGATTAGGGGCTAATAATTTAATTGTTTCTTCTTTTTCTATTGCCTGAAGGGGTCTTATCCAGGTGCTAAAATCACTGGAATGGATTTCATTTTCTAGTTTTGCAAGGCAGTTGTTCCAAATTGAGCTCATTTAATATTCTGGTTAGGTTGATTTTGATAAGTCGAAAAAAATAAAAAGAGAAATACAGTATTTTTTTTGGGAATTAGAATTATACTTCGCGCGGTTACGGTTACGGTTACGGAATGGTTAGCGAGTTGGTTTTTGTCGATAACAAGGCGCAGAAATGGGTGCATAGCATGCTACGCAACTGTTTCAGCAACACAGTTTGTCGACAAAAACCAGCTGTTATTAATCTGCAACTGCATCTGTGCGAAGTCTACACACAAAAAATATCAATAATTTATTGAAAATGGTTGGTTTTTAATTAACTTAATGAATAAATATAATTGACAGGTACCATCATTTTATTTTATCATCCCGAATCTTTTTTATCCGTTTTTTGTTAAACAAATTTTTTAGGATCCAGGTCAATGAAAAGAACTTATCAACCCAGCAAAATTAAACGCGCTAGAACTCACGGTTTTCGTGCAAGAATGGCAACTACAGGAGGTCGTAGAGTGATCAATGCTCGAAGAGCGAAAGGTCGTGCATCACTGACTGTTTAATTTGGCTTTCGAAAATTATAGTTTTCCAGCTAAGTTAAGGCTAGGAAAACCAGTTGAATACGAAAAAGTTTTTGCTAACCCAATAAAATCTACTGATAATTTTTTTACTTTGCTGGCAATCAGGAATGATTGTGATCATCCCAGGCTGGGATTGGCTATTGCTAAAAAAAATGTCAAGAAGGCAGTCTCAAGAAATTTAATTAAAAGAGCTGTTAGAGAGAACTTTAGATTAAAACAAGACAGTTTAATTAATATAGATGTTGTTGTTTTAGCCAGGAGGGATGCTGCAAATGCATCCTCTGTTTTATTAAAAAAGTCATTGGAAAAGCATTGGCTTAGGTTGGTAAACCGATGCAATTCTTGCTCATAAATCTTATAAAATTTTACAAATATTTTATAAGTCCTTTACTTGGTAACAGATGCCGTTTTTATCCCGGCTGTTCAAGTTATAGTCTAGAAGCAATTCAACTTCATGGTACCTTAAAGGGTACCTACCTTTCACTCAGAAGATTATTAAAATGCCATCCTTTTCATGAAGGTGGTATTGACCCTGTTCCGAAAAAATTTGGTAAATAACAATGGAAAACATTAGACTTTTGCTTATCCTTGCCTTTGTAATGACTTCATATTTACTCTGGGAAGCTTGGCAAATAGACTATGGGCCCAAGCCTATAGAGATTGTGTCAGAACAACCTGACATAATAGAAACACAAGCAGATTTACCGACGGCAGGTAATACCCAGAATAATGCAGTTCAGCAGAATGTAGAGGCAGTGCCTCTTTTTGATGTCCACAGCGATCAAGTCATTACTGTCATCACAGACGTATTTTCTTTGGAAATTGATACCCAAGGTGGCACTATACGAAATCTTGATCTGTTAAAGCATCCGCATGAAAAGGTTAATACCTTTGTCAATAAGATGTATGCTTTAGTGGGATTGGATGCACCTGAAAAAGATCTTTCGCCTATTCGTTTGTTTGATAGTAATTTAGAAAAACTGTTTCTGGCTCAAAGTGGATTAATCGCTAGTACGGGTTCTCCTAATGGGCCTGATCATCATGCTTTATTTGTTGCAGATCAGGACAAATATGAATTAGGCATTGGAGAAGATAGTATTACAGTTCCGCTACAATGGACGAATGAGCAAGGTTTGGTAGTCACCAAAACCTTTACATTCACTCGTGGCAGTTATGCGATTCAAGTGGATCAAAAGATTTCTAATAACACTTCTAAAGCGTGGACTGGCAGACAATATGCTCAACTTTTAAGAATCCCTTTTGTCGATGATAAAGGTAACACTTTTATCAGAACCTATGCGGGTGGAGTGGTATATACCGAAGAGGAAAAGTATCAAAAAGTTGATTATGATGATATGCGGGATGAAAACCTGAGTGTTACAACACTGGGTGGTTGGAGTGCAATGACTCAACACTATTTTGCATCTGCCTGGATTCCGCCTATTGATCAGGAAAATCATTTTTATACCAAAAAATTGAAAGACGAGAAATTTGTGATTGGCTCATACTCACCTGCTCTTACTATTCAATCAGGCACATCTGAAGTATTGAGTTCACAGTTATTTGCAGGCCCTAAAATTCAGCCGATGATGGAAGCCATTGCACCTGGGCTGGAACTAACCGTTGATTATGGCTGGTTAACTATTATTGGTAAACCTATATACTGGTTACTGAATAAAATTCATGGCTATGTAGATAACTGGGGATTAGCAATTTTAGGGGTAACACTGTCCATAAAATTATTGTTCTTTAAGTTATCTCAAGCCAGTTTTAAATCAATGGCTAAAATGCGTAAAATTCAGCCTAGACTTAAAGAATTAAAAGAAGAATATGCAGATGATAGACAACGTTTCAATACAGAAATGATGGCTATGTATAAAAAGTCAAAAGTAAACCCTATGGGGGGGTGTTTGCCTATTCTAGTACAGATTCCGGTATTTATTTCTCTGTATTGGGTATTGATTGAAACAGTAGAATTGCGCCAAGCTCATTTTATGTTGTGGGTACAAGATTTATCTGCACAGGATCCATTTTATATCTTGCCGATTATCATGGGAATTACCATGAAACTTCAGCAAATGTTGAATCCAGCTCCGATAGATCCATTACAAGCTAAAGTGATGAAAATGTTTCCAATCATTTTTACGGTATTCTTCTTATTTTTCCCAGCAGGACTGGTTTTTTACTGGGTTTGTAACAACTCATTATCCTGTATACAACAATGGGTTATTACCAAACAGATTGAAGCAGAAGATTAATAGTCAAACTGATCGTTCTCACGTTCTGCGTGGGAACGCCCTTCAAGACCGCTCCCGTGTCTTGGACGCAGAGTGTTACTGCTATTAAGTTGGGATTATATATTAATAATCAATGTGTTAAGTGTGGTGTGGGTTACATTTTTTCGCTACGCTAAAAAATCTCACCCACCCTACGATAGCCTATTGATTATAAATAATAGTTACTTAACTTAATGGCAGTGATGCAGAGCGTGGGAACAATAAATAAGATTAAAATGTGGAAACTCCCTCAGAAGATACCATAGCAGCAATAGCCACTCCCACAGGTAATGGTGGAGTAGGTATTATTAGAATATCAGGCTCATCAGCAACTGATATTGCCAAACAACTCACCCAAAAAACTTTCCAGCCCAGACTAGCATTATTCACCTCGTTTAAAGAAAAAGATCAGTCGGTGATTGATTCAGGTCTACTACTTTATTTCCCAACCCCCTCCTCCTATACTGGCGAAGATATAATCGAACTACAAGGCCATGGCGGCACAGTAGTGCTAGACATGCTCTTAAAAAGAGTACTCAGTTTAGGTGCCAGATTAGCCAATCCAGGTGAATTCACCGAAAGAGCTTTTTTAAATAACAAATTGGATTTAGTACAAGCCGAAGCCGTAGCTGATTTAATAGAAAGCAGTACCGAACAATCGGTAAGATCCGCACAAAAATCCATGCAAGGCGTATTTTCTGAACAAGTTAATGAATGTGTAGATGAATTAACGGAGCTCAGAATTTATGTGGAAGCCGCCATTGATTTTGTCGATGAAGAAATAGATTTTTTATCAGACGGTGTAGTAGCCAAAAAAATAGTCAATATCCTGGAAAAAATCAAACAAATCCAGAACACAGCACAACAAGGAAGATTATTAAGAGATGGAATGACAGTCGTCTTAGCCGGAAAACCCAATGCCGGAAAATCCAGTTTACTCAATGCACTAGCCGGACATGATGCTGCTATAGTCACAGAAATTGCCGGAACCACACGGGATATTTTAAAAGAACGCATTCAGATAGATGGGATGCCCATTCATATTATAGATACTGCCGGATTAAGAGAAAGCGACAATTTGGTAGAAAAAGAAGGCATACGCAGAGCCCATGAACAAATCAAACTAGCCGACAAAATTTTATTACTAATTGATAGTACCGATCCTGAAATAGATTCAGTTATCAATACATTACCTTCAGGTTTAGATATAACCAAAGTCTATAACAAAATAGATTTATCTGCAATGGATCCTAAAATTATAGAGTTCGAACATGAAAGTGAAATATATCTTTCTGTAAAAAAAGACATGGGAATGGATTTATTGATCAATCATTTAAAACATAGTGTCGGATTCAATAGCGAAACAGATAATGTATTCATAGCCAGAAGAAGACATATAGAAGCGTTGACTAAAGGCCTAGAATTTGTAGAATATGCAAAAGTACAATTAGAAAATCAGGCGGGAGAATTAGTCGCTGAAGATTTAAGACAAGCCCAGAATAGTCTTGCGGAAATTACCGGTGAAATTAGTTCTGATGATCTTTTAGGTAAGATTTTTGGGTCTTTTTGTATCGGAAAGTAGCGTATGAAAGTGCATGGAATAAGTTCGGCTACTGGTACCAAGCTACGCAACTGTTGCTATGCCTCGGTAATTGCTCCTGCATTACTCTATCTACACACATCCATGTGTTAGTTGAAGACAAACAAAAAATTTTATCCCAGTTGCCGAACTTATTCCATGCGCGTTCCTAATTTTTTAGTATTTATTTCAATCAATGAACTAAAGCTGTATACCAATGAAACTAACGATTGGCAATTTAGCCAAACAAGCGAATGTAACTATAGAAACCATCCGCCATTATCAATGTAAAGGTTTATTGGTTGAACCCAAAAAACCAGTGAGTGGATATCGGCAGTATCCAGTTGAGGCAATTGCCAGACTTCGTTTTATCAAACGTGCCAAACAAGCTGGTTTTACCCTAAAAGAAATTTTAGAATTATTGTCACTGGATAGTAAACATTGCGAAGATGTGCAAAAATTGGCTGTACAGAAACGCCAACAAATTGATGAACAACTAAAAGACCTAACAGTACTTCGTAACGTACTTGATGGCTTAGTAAAAGGTTGTCAGCAAGATCAATCCAATCAACATTGTTCCCTTATCGACGCATTTTCAAATAAAACAAACTTAAAATCCTGAAGATTTCAATATAGTATAAATTCCTCTTGACCCTGTTCTATAAAACAGGGTGTAGACTCCTAATCATGCTCTCATTGCTAACATCCTCATCGGTTGATGTGTAAACTTTTAAAAGAAAAGAATTTATTTGATTCAGGAGCGGTGATTTTCAAGCTAGTTGACGCCAAAAGTTGTAAATTTATTGCAGTTTTTTTCCCTCAATTTCAATTTTTTTATTTTCTGGATTTAAATAGACTGCTTCTACTTTATCCCCGTTCCTTATTTCACCACTCCAGCGATTAGGATTCTTTGACTTTGCTTGCTGATAA
>CAYNRB010000118.1:0-9916 GCA_964399475.1 uncultured Methylomarinum sp. | reverse complement strand
TTAAAAACTGGGAAACTTCAGATTCTAAAGTAACCTCTATATATTATAGGGCGAATTTGATAGGGTTTTTGTAGGGTCGGCGGTCTTTTTTGTCCTCCCTAGCGTACTCCAATTTGGTGGGCAAAAAAGACTGCCCATCCTACGTTCCCTTAAGTTTTCGACTTATAGTGGATACATTCTTATTTCAATCTCATCAGCTGCGGCCGAAGATCTTGTTTGAAAAGATAGTTTAGTAGAAATACTGCTTATTTAACGACTAAGATATTAATAAACAATAGCTTAGAATTTATGTTGGGTTAGCTTATCAAGCGTAGCGCATAAGGTAACCCAACATTTCCTCATTAATTAATGTGGTCTCAGAAATAAATTCTCAAAATATTAAATCCAATAATTTGAACAGTTAATTTTTTTTCATAAGACGTTAAGAAAATTTTGCTCTCATAAGAAATCTGCTGAACCATGTGTTCTGAATCTAGACCGTCACATTGTTAGTAGAACTTGTTGGGTACTACTGTACTCGTTATCGAAATTATTTAATGCACACTCCTAATCAAGGAGTCGTTGTTTATTCTAAAAAACTATTTTAGATTTTATTCTATGCTTATAGTTTTGAACCTTATATTCACTCAGTTTTAATATAAGAGTTTCAATCGACTTCTTCTTTTAGTTTAGGTAATTTTATGGAAAGCCCATTTTTTAAGTATTCCATGAGAATATTAACCACTTTAGCATTACTGATCGCTATCAATACTAATGTCGTATTAGCTGAAATAATTCCACCCGTAAGCGGAAGATTATTGACTCAAGAACAAATTCTGCCGGCAGATGTATTATCAAGAGTGCAGTGGGTGAGGAAGGAAATCGGTTTGATATCAAAGGAAATAGGTAAACCTGAGGTAGCAGCCACCGATGTATCCATCACAGGTGCGGCACCAAGAGAGGTCTATTACTGGGCTGAAACTTTATACCATAAAGCGGATAGACTGGCTTTTGAACTGGCAAGTACTCGCGGTACAAAACTACAAATTGTCGATGCTACAAGCTTGAGACCGTTTCATGTTTGGCAGAATGTTGATCAAGCCTTGCAGAGTATCCAGGCAGTTAAAACTCGACTAGGAATTCCTGAGAAAATAGTTGAACAAGAATCAGCAAAAAACACGACACCCAGTGATGTATTTGAAGCATTGGCACAAGCCAGTCACGAAATTAATCAACTACTAATACAACGCATTTCACCTGCGGATGTGTTTCAGCAAGTCACTGTTTCAGTCAACACAATGGCTCAACTGTTAGGCTCCCTTCAAGAAAATACTCGCATCCCCAATCCCCCTAAATTTGAACGATTTAAAACACCTAATGATGTGTACAAACGGTTACTGGACTGTTATGACTTGCTCTCTAAAATTGCTCAATTATCAGGTGTTAAAATTCTTAAATTCACAGTACCTGAACAATCCAGAGCGATTAGAACGCCGAGTGATGTTTATGACCTAGCCTCATTAATCGTTTCAGAACTCGCCTATTTTCATGAGCAAAAGTTGAATAAAAAGTTATCTGTAAAAGCCTATTTTCCAGGTTACAAAACTCCTTCGCATGTGTTTCAACGCGTAGGTATTCTCAAAACACAACTCAAAACATTACAGCACTATGTGAATGATCATCCTAATTGGTTAAAGGATTAACACATGAGTATTCAATCACAAATGCCTACTGATAGTAAGAATCTACGACAAAGCCTATTAGCATCGCATTTATCGGTTGCAGTTCTGGGTGTACTATTGTTGCTTGGAGCATTGACAGCTAATCTATGGTTACGAGATAGTGCAGTCCATCTTGCAACTATTAGTGGGCCAAGGAGCGAAGTGGTCGTACAACTTCAGGCGGGTATGCAACAGGCGCTAGCAAATCTACGTGGGTGGATAGCTCTGGGTGAGACTGAATTTAAGCAGAACCGACGTTTAACCTGGGATGAAGTCATACATCCTGGACTAGAAAAAATGGCTCACCTAAGCAAACTTGATAATCGTACGGATAACTCTCAATATCTATCACTGTTAGAAATCTTTCATGATCTAGAGATGTGGCAATGGCGTATTGAAGATATAGCGCAATCACCCGGTAACTTCCCCGCTAGAATTATTCTCAAAAACCAAATCCTACCGCAGCTGTTGCAAGGAACTTCGGCGGTGACAGCATTAATTGAATTAACCTTGGTTTTAAAAGAACATCAGGGTCTATCCTTTCTGATTAAACTACGAGAAAACTGGCATCTGGCTGATCGCCAGCTAAATAGTTATATAATTTCCAACATCAATGCTGAGTATAATGAGTATCAACGTTTGATTAACATAGCGATATCTGCTCAAAGAGATTACCAGAACTCTACTGGAATTTTAGAACGTATAGCATCCAATCAGTCATATCAAGAACAAGTATGGCAAGATCAATTTAATCTAATAACCGACTCTTTCAAAACCTATCAGATGTTAGCTATAGAAGCTGTTGATATTAGACAGTCCGAACAAAGTAATATTGCTAATTATTTACTCAAAAAACAATCGGTTCCACTGGTCACTCATATTTCAGCGTTGTTGCAGAATATGTCGAATACAGAACAAACAATAAAGATGAAGGATGTTAAAAAGGTACAATTGATTGGTAATATAGTGCCATGGGTGATGTTGGTTCTGATGGTCTTAATGATGTTGCTTGCTCTGTATTTGGCACACAAGGGAATTCGAAAGTTTCTTCTCCCAGTACTTGAACTGGAACGACGAAACAAAATGAAAGCCGACCTTGCTCAACTTAATGAACAGATGCACGGTACTGATAATATTCCTTCACTGACCGAACAAATTATAGGTCATCTGTGTTTACAGGTTAATGCGGCAGCAGGTGCTATTTATATCGTTAATGATCAAACCTTATGCCCTAAAGCCAGTTATGTACTGGCTATGGATGAATTACCACAACATCTAGCCTGTGGAGAGCAACTAGTCGGTCAGGCATGGAAAAATGCACTTCCCATTGAACTCAATGCATCAACGACAGGACTCACCATCCAATCACCGCTATTGAGTGTCATTCCTCGTTCAGTGTTAGCGATACCTGTATCTTTTGAAGATCAAGTGATTGCAGTGATTGAATTGCTTTCTCTGGAAACTTTTGATGCCAATCAACGAGAATTTCTTGATAAAGCAGCTATCCAGATTGGAATTGCATTGCATACTATCTTTCAGAGTGTGCGTATCCATAAATCATTGTTAGAAACTCAAAATCAGGCAGCAGAACTTCAAGCACAACAAGAAGAACTGGTTTCCAGTAACGAAGAGCTCAGTAGCCGCTCCGAAGAATTACAGGCACAGCAGGAAGAATTGCGACTTAGTAATGATGAGTTGTCTATTCGCAGTGATGAACTGGAACAAGCACGTATAGAGGCGGAAGAAAAAGCACGAAAATTGGATGAAACCAGTCGCTATAAATCAGAATTCCTTGCCAATATGTCACATGAACTGCGTACCCCATTGAATAGTATATTAATCTTGGCTAACGATTTGTCTAACAATGATGATGGCAATCTAAGTGATGACGAAAGGGAGTCAGCTTCTGTAATAGAAGACAGTGGCAAAAACCTGCTTAATTTAATCAATGATATTTTGGATATCTCCAAAGTGGAAGCAGGACAAATGAATGTTATGCAGGATATGGTTTCTCTCAAAGAACTGTCAAAGCAAGTGCAACGTAACTTCAAGCCAATAGCAAAGCAACAAGGTGTTAGTTTTACCAGTGAAATCACCGACAAGTTGCCTGATTTGATTGAATCCGACAGTATAAAGCTCAATCAGATATTAACTAACCTGATTAGTAATGCCTTAAAATTCACGCATGAAGGAGGCGTAACATTACGCATTAGTCGCTGTTCTGTTGACGATATTATGCAGCAAGTCAGCGAAAGGCTCCCAGAAAATCTGATATCGTTTGCTGTTGAAGATAGCGGTATTGGTATTCCTGAAAATAAACAGACGCTGATTTTTCAGGCCTTTCAGCAAGCAGATGGCTCAACTACCCGTACCTATGGTGGCACTGGGCTAGGCTTGTCGATTGCGTTAAACTTTGCTCATCTGCTAGGGGGTGATATTCGCTTACACAGTAAAGAAGGCAAAGGTAGTACCTTTACCTTATACTTACCGTTGATTGAGTCGCAATTAACAACTGATACAGAAGCAACCATAGAAATAACAGAGTGTGTAGACCAAACTACTTCCTCCTTAATTGAAGATTGCAGCGAAACAGTTGCCAAAATACTCGTTGTAGAGGATGATCTGGTTGCGCAGATGGCTATTACTAAGTTATTGGGCGACATGAGCATCGAAACCACCCAAGCACAGACATCTCAAGAAATATTAGAACTATTGTCAAAGAATCGTTTTGAGATAATGCTTCTGGACTTGGGTCTACCGGGTATAGGCGGTTGTGAATTACTGGAAAATATAGCAGCCGACACGACTATCAAAATACCCAAGGTGATTATCTATACAGGTAAAGAGCTCAGTACTGATGAACAAACGCGCTTAAGCGTCTATACAGATAAAATCATTATTAAATCGGCAGACTCAGAGGAACGACTACTCAATGAGATCAATCTGTTTCTTCGCCATTTTAATAGTCCATCACCCACTAATTCTAAAGCACCTGATCATTCTATAGATCTGAGTGATACTAAAGTTCTGCTTGTTGATGATGATATGCGTAACCTCTTTGCTCTTTCTAAAGTCTTAACTAAACAAGGAATGAAAGTAAAAATGACACCTAGTGGTAACAATGCGCTGGAGATTCTTGATCAAGCTGAATCTTATGATTTGGTACTGATGGATATTATGATGCCCGGTATGGATGGATATCAAACCATGCAGGAGATACGTAAGCGTCCTCAGTTAAAAGATCTACCGATAATCGCACTGACAGCTAAGGCAATGCCTGGTGATAAGGAAAAATGTTTGCGGGCTGGTGCGAATGATTATCTGCCCAAACCGATTGATACCTCTAAATTAATGACCTTAATACAACTCTGGGTTTGATTATTAATCATGGATACAGCAAACAGTGAAGAAGAGTTAGAGCTAAACCTATTTTTACAGGCTCTACAGCAACTTAACGGCTATGATTTTACCGCTTACGCCCGCGCTTCTCTCATCCGAAGAGTCAATCAATTGAAGAGTGCGTTACGGGTTGAGCATACTTCAGACTTGATCCCTATCTTGTTTCATCAACCAGACAAACTGCCCACTATTATTAAGACACTTACAGTCCCTGTATCAAAATTATTCAGGAATCCACCCGTCTTTTGTGCTATCCGTGACCAGATCATCCCTTACCTAAAAACATTTCCAAAACTGACAGTTTGGGTTGCAGGGTGCGCTAGTGGAGAAGAAGCATATTCACTAGCAATTCTGTTAAAGGAAGAAGGGATATTAAATAAAACGCAAATCTTTGCTACTGATCTTAGTCCTCTTGCCTTGCAGATAGCCAGTTCAGGTACACTACGACATGGTTTGGAACCTGAGGATGCAAAACGCTATCAGCAAGCTGGTGGAAACACCTCGCTAAGTGACTTTTTTACCACCAAACATGGATACAGTATACTTAATGAAGAGCTATTAGCCTCAATCTCATTTCAACAACATAATCTAGTGAGAGAGGCGGCTTTTACATCCCCTCAGTTATTACTTTGCCGTAATGTGTTTATCTATTTTAACCGAGACTTACAAAACCAAGTATTGAAGTTGTTTCTGAGCAGTCTGGATGATAGTGGTTTCCTAATTTTAGGCCTTAAAGAGAGTATTGAGTTTTCTGCCTACAAAACAGAATTTAAAGTGATTGATCAGAAGTTAAGTATCTATCAATCGTATGGTCTGTGAGATTGTGAGAGAAAAAGTTAGCTATGCAAAATTGCTTATGATTGCGGGTTCAGCTGGCTCAATAAATCCAATCAAGCAATTACTCAGCACACTGCCTGAAAATTACGCTCTGCCCGTTGTTGTATTGATACATCTTGGTGAAGGTGATGAATTTCTGATGGTAGAAGGGTTCAGTCAGCATTGCCATTTACCGGTTAAGGAAGCGCTGGATAAACAAGAATTGGCAAAAGGTACTGTGTACGTATCCCCAGGTGGTTATCATTTATTAATTGAACAAGATGCCCATTTTGCATTATCTGAGGATCAACGCGAGTATTATTGTCGTCCGTCCATTGATGTCTTATTTTTATCTGCTATTTCTTGTTATAAAGATCAATGCGCTGCTGTACTCTTCTCGGGTTCCAATAAAGATGGTGCCAATGGGGTTTATCAAATTTGCAAGGCTGGTGGCCAAGCATGGGTGCAGGATCCAGAAGAAGCGGAATATTCTGAAATGCCTAGTGCTGCGATTAATTGTGGCGCAAGCTGTTACGTCTTAAATACTAAACAAATCATTCAGGATGTGAATCGTTTGGTATTACCAGAGTAGGAGAATGATGAGTTACCTGTCATAAAATACATTTAAGAAGTATAAAACCTCAACTGATTTTTACCTGCCTGTTTTGCTACATACATTGCTTTATCAGCCAGTGACACCAATTGGTCACTTGTATCAGCATTTTCAGGGTAGATGGCTATACCGATACTGGCAGACAGTTTCTCTTCAATATCTAGGAAATTTAAGGGTTCGTGAAGTTCTTGGAGAATTCGCTTGCCGATTGTCTCTATATCAGTATTTGATTTGCAATCAGGTAGCATAATGATAAATTCATCACCCCCATAACGAAAAACAATATCATTATTCCGTAGAGCATTGACCATACGATACGACATTTCAATCAGCACAGCATCACCTTGTTCGTGACCAAAATTATCATTGACAGCTTTAAAACCGTCAAGGTCGACAAACATAAATGCTATACGGTGGTCATAACGCTTAGCAGCCGATAGCTGTTTATGGGATTCCTGTTTTAAGCAAAAACGATTGGGTAAATTCGTCAATGAATCATACATTGCCAAGCGTTCTAGTTTGGTTTCCAGCTTCCTGCGCTCGGCTATTTCAGTCTGTAGGTCAGCATTTTTTTCTACAATGGCTTCCAGTAATTGGTTGAGTTGATTTTTTTGCCGCCAGAGTTTTAAAAAAATCCCCACTTTGGCTAACAAAATTGGGTTATTTATGGGTTTTTCAATATAGTCTATAGCGCCGTGTGCATAGCCTTTAAGCTTATTAACTTCATCCCTGAATGCAGCAGTAATGAAAATAATGGGGACATCTTTAGTCTTGTTATGCCCAAGGAGAATATCAGCCAATTCGTAGCCATCCATTTCCGGCATTTGTACATCCAGTAAGAACAATGCAAAGTCATGTTGTAAAGCTT
The DNA here is from genome assembly GCA_964399475.1 of uncultured Methylomarinum sp. Taxonomy (GTDB): domain Bacteria; phylum Pseudomonadota; class Gammaproteobacteria; order Methylococcales; family Methylomonadaceae; genus QPIN01. The sequence continues at coordinate 2,520 of CAYNRB010000118.1, read as the reverse complement.
CTGATAAAGCATCATTACCTGAACTTGCCTTAAAAACTTCAGCATCAACATTTTTTAGTAAGACATCAAGAGCCATCAAATTAGCAGGTATGTCATCTACGATAAGTATCTTTGGATTTTCTGTGGTAGCCATAGGTTTATAAATCAAAGAGATCAGATATAGTTAATGCAAAATTAACCTTAAAAATACACATGTTGTAGAATATTCGCAGATTGAAAAACTCGAAACACATCAACCCCAGAGAAAATCTTTAGATATTTATACAGTTTATTTAGGTGAGTTAATTATTAATCATTCTATAAGTTCTTGCAATAAAATACTTTTATAAATCATAAGTACAGTGCGATACTTGAGCCGAATAATCCGAGAAAGATCAGTTGGGTGCGAACTTACAGTGCAAGCTAGGGTTCTATAGTGCTTTGGTAGATTATTGCTCCTCGACAACTGCTCCTGCTATGTTCTACTACACGCCATCCATGGGGTAATGCATAATTGACATTCACTACTTCCATATTGGTAAATGGGACAGTAGGTAAGGCAACTCGCAATATATAAACTACCAATCTTGCTAGTCTTTTTGTGCGTCTTTAGTCGTGTAAAAATAGTTACGTAGGTGGCTATGCGCCTATTGCTACACGACTAAAGATAAACAAAAATCCTGCCCAATATTGGTGGTTTATTTACTGCGAGTTACCTAAGTTAATAGCTTTGGAGTGCTAAAACATGTTTTAGCACTCAGAATTGGATACTCACGTACCCTGTAACACAGGAGCGTTACAGACTACATTCTCATGCTGGGCATAGGTAAGAACAATCTTTTATTCCACAAACAAGTATAAATCTAATTTTTCTTGTAAATAATCTCATTTCGAGATATTGTTGGCTTTATGCACATTATTACTCGAAAGCGAATTTTAGCATTTAATCAAAAACATCCGAACACATCAAATGCCTTAGATGCATGGTATCGAATTATTAAACAGAATGAGATAACTAACTTCGCAAAGTTAAGAGAAATTTTTCCTAGTGCAGATAAAGTTGATAACTTAACTGTATTCAACATAGCTGGTAATAAAATAAGACTAATTGCTGCTATACATTACAACACCCAGTGTGTATACATTCGCCATGTGTTAACTCACACCGAATATAGTAAAAAAAAATGGAAAAATCATGAATAATCAATTGGAAAATATCTCAAGAGTTTGGCCAACTGTTAAAGCTATCTTCTCAGTACCCCATACAGAATCTGAATATCAGAATTTGGTAAACATCTTAGATAGCCTAATTGATGAAGTGGGAAACAACCAAAATCATGAATTAGCACCTGTAATGGAAACTATAGGAAATTTAATAGAAAATTATGAAAACCGAGAATATAAAATTCAGGAAGCATCCCCAGTAGATGTTTTAAAATACCTGATGCAGGCGCATAACTTGAAACAATCCGATTTAACAGAAATAGGAACTCAAGGCGTAGTCTCTGAAATATTATCGGGAAAAAGAATCTTAAATATTGAACAGATTAAAAAAATCAGCGATAGGTTTCAGGTTTCACCTGTCGTATTTATTTAAATTGAATGGCATGTACCTTGATTAATTTTAGCAATTATATAATTCCCACGCTCCGCGTGGGAATTCATTTCTGGATGCTCTCACATCCTTGACGCTGGAGCGTCAGGATATGCGTTACTACGCGGAGCGACGATGAAAGCTAATGGTTCAAAGTACGAGTAAAAAATTCAGTGGCGGTATAATACATTTTCAGCGCTAACTGTGGATCGTATCTTTCACCTTCGTCTCGCATAAAGGCATGTTGTGCATTGATTTCTAGCCAGTTGTAATTGATATTATGTTTAACCAGATTGTGATAAATTTTTTCTCTGCCTTCTTGTGGCACATGAGGGTCTTGTTTGCCAAATACCATAAATAATTCGCCTTTAATATCCTTAGTACGGCTAAAACTGTCATTATTTTCTGCTGCGGGTAAGGTATCAGAATGTATATCTGTAGCGTATAGACAAAAGGCTGATTTAATATTTGAGTTAATAGCGGCACGATAGGCTAAATGTCCGCCGATACAAACACCCATAACACCTACAACACCCGTGCAATAATCCTGTGTTTGAAAAAAATCAACCATCGTCTGGGTATCACTGTCATGATCTTCTAAAGGTTTTTCCCATTTATCCTGATTGCCTTTATCTTTTCCTGCATCATCATAACCGAGTACGGTTCCGATTGGGTTTAACTCGTGAAAGACCTCAGGTACAAGCACCACAAAACCGAATCCAGCCAAAATAGCGGCACTTCTGGCAATCGGGGCAGTTTGTTGAAAAATTTCAGAATAGAAAATGATGCCTGGGTATTTCCCTGATTCAACGGGACGATATTCATAGCAACGCATCATACCCGTAGGGGTTTGTATATCTACTTGTGTATTTTGAATGATCATTTTAGAAGAACCTGTTTAATGCTAGTGTTTTAAGGATTTTATTTTACGTATAGTTACCACGTTC
>CAYNRB010000117.1:5555-9927 GCA_964399475.1 uncultured Methylomarinum sp. | reverse complement strand
ATTCTATTAAATGTAAATGTACCTACAATGGGAATATCTCCATTAACCAAAAAAGGTATGGAACCAATTTTTTGGATAGACATTTTCGGTTGGCTATCGCTGTTTAATGATGTATAGCTGATGCCATCATCAGTTCCAGAGTCATATGCAAATAATGGAACAATCAATTGATCTAACCATTTCCCTTTTGAAATTAAAGAGAGCTTAGAAACCCCTACAAACCAGTCAGGACTGGGAGCAATCATTGAAACTAAAGTAACGAACGGAAATTGAGGGGTAATATCGAAGGTTAGTTTGACTTCTCCGGGGCTAGAACCAACTCCTCCTCCTGATAAAATATTCTCGGCATTACCTCGAACAATTTGGCTGTTTATTTCTGAACTAAAAGCAGATTTTCCACCTGTTTCAGCCATGATTTCGATACCGTTTGAAGCTACCTGACCCTGTTCCCATAAATTAACGCTTGCATTATGAGTTGCTCCAATTAATCCAGAAAAATGTGCCGAACCATTAGGAAAATCATCGGGATGAGTTTGTTCGCTCCAAGTAGTAGAAAAAGTTACCTCATATACTGCTGTTGGCAATAACGATAAATTTTCAACTTGAATGACTTGAAATGATCCATCTAGATTTAATTGAATGGTTGCATTATAAAAATCATCGCCAATTGAAAAATTTTCTAAGGTAATTTGATTTTTATCTGCAATTGAGGCACTGCCTGTCGTTAAATCCAAAGTTTCTGAATTTGCTTCAATAGCAAAAACCAGCCAGCCTAATGTAAGTAGCAGAATCTTAATGTTTTTCATAATAAAAACCTATCAGTAACTATTTAAAAAATTCTAAACTTATGTTTTGGAAAATCAATAGAGTTCAGAATAATAGAGTCAGATACGCCGCTATAAATCGTAGGCAACATATTCTGTGTGCAAGCTAAAAATTTGGATAATTTCTCTTCTAATTTCAGTTAAACAATCATATTTTTGTAGCCTATTTGATGGACATCGAAACAATCAAATTGTTTCCCTGCTTGCAGATAAAAACATAGCATCCCCATAACTGAAGAAACGGTATGAATTATTTATCGCATGTTGGTAGGCACTCATTACTTGCTCATATCCAGCAAATGCAGAAATTAACATTAACAATGTTGACTCAGGTAAATGAAAATTTGTTAACATTGCATCAACAGATTTAAAGCTATAACCAGGTGTAATAAATAAATCAGTATCGCCCTCCCCTGCTTTTAACTGGCCTGATTTTGACGCAGACTCTAATGCTCTGACTGCTGTTGTACCAATAGCAATAACCTTACCACCTTTTGATCTTGTTTGCTGCACAGCGTCAATTGTCTGCTGTGAAACGGAATAATATTCCTTGTGCATAATATGCTCAGATAAATCTTCCACTCTGACAGGCTGGAATGTACCACTCCCGACATGGAGAGTAACGAAAGTTTTACCTACAGCTTTTTGCTCTAGTCTATCCAACGTTAGCTGGTCAAAATGTAACCCTGCTGTAGGCGCCGCAACTGCTCCAACATGTTTTGCAAAAACAGTCTGATAACGACTTAAATCTTCACTATCATCTTCTCGAGTGATGTAGGGAGGTAAAGGGATATGACCAATTTGATTGAGGATTTCTAGTAGCGGAATATCAGCATTAAATTTCAGGTAAAAAAAATCCTTTTCTCTTCCTGTCACTCTGCACTCAAAGTCGTTATCTAGCGCTATAATTGTTCCAGTTTTAGCTGATTTACTGGAGCGGAGGTGCGCTATCACATTATGATCATCCAGGATTCGCTCTATTAATATTTCAACTTTACCCCCGGTCTGTTTTTTTCCAAATAAACGCGCCGGAATTACTTTAGTATCATTAAAAACCAGTAAATCATTTTCATGAACTAAATCAATGAAATCAACAAAATTCCGGTCTATTAGATTTCCATTTTCTGTATCCAGGCATAATAGACGACTACTCACCCGTTGAGACAATGGTTTTTGGGCAATTAATTGTTTAGGTAAATGGTAATTAAAATCAGTTTTTTTCATATTCCTTTATGGACTTTGGTTACTCTCAGTTTATAACTCATCAAAGTTATGAGTACGTTTAAGCCTATGTCAGTAAAATGCTGGAGTAATGCGTTTGTACGATACAATTTGCTATAGAACATAAGAGTAAATGAAGCACTCAACATCAAAAACACTTGTGATTCTGATCCCACCTAGTACTTCATCAACTTTGGTTTGATAACTATTGTAGAGCGGACTTTAGTCCGCTATTTACACAAATCTTAATTTGTAGCGGACTGAAGTCCTCTCTACATCAACTTCGCCCCATCACACCTAAATTTTCGAAGCACTAGTCCTATGGTGCTTACCTACGAATGGATAGTTACTTAGCTTAATAGTGTTGAATTTATTTGTCTGCCAATTTGAATAATATTTTTATCAGCTAAATCCTGCATAATCTCAAATCCAGCATCAATAATCTTTTCAGGGTCAGGATGAGCTGATTCTTCTGCAATTTGTTTTAAACAGCTTTGGCAAGAAATTGATTCATGATCCTGAAGTATTTGTAACAAGCGAAAGGTAATGGGGGAAATTTGAATAAAATTGACATCATCTGAGATATTTCGATAAACCAATAAATAAGTAGGTATTGCTGGAGCAACTTCAGGCAAAAAGGAAGGAGCTATTTGCTGAACAGGAAATTGGTATACCAAAGGCCATGCAAGTGGAGATAGTGAAATTTTTTGTTGATAGAGATTAGTTAAAAATGCATCTGAGTTGAGGGTAATCTCTTCTTTAGATATAGACAGAGCCATTTCAACCCACTCATAATGAGCAAGCTCTAATAAAAAAGGATAATCAGTCTTGTTTTGACGCTGGTTTTGTAGATAGTCAATAAATTCTTCTGCAATTTCTGAAAAATAAGGTGTGGTACAAGTATGCCCTATAAAAAAATCCTGAGACAGTTCAAACCACTTTGAATCTTCTAATATAGCTTTTAAAACAGGAAAGTTATTACTTAAAAAACCTTCTATATTATTAAATATCAATTCCCTATACATATCAATCCGTTCTTGTTTTACGTCTTGAGGTCTCGGGTTATTGATAGGGTCTCTGATATAGGAAGTAAATTCAGCTTGCTTTGCTTTAAAATCAACTGTCATTAGGCTGATCTTTGCTGATGCTGAATAGTCCAATCATTTTGAATGGTTTTAATCACATCCACTTCATTTATTAATACATCTAGCTCGGGAATATTAAAATCTCTTTCGAGCAAGGTTGGAAATACGCCGTACAGCTCATAAGCTTTGGCTAATAATTTCCAAACTGGATCGATAATATCTGCACCATGCGTATCTACAAGAAAATCATCCGCTTCAACATAATGCCCAGCAATATGTGCATAAGCAATCCGTTTAGCAGGTATGGCACGTAAAAAAGTTTCTGCATCATAACCATGATTAATGCTATTGACATAAATATTGTTAAGATCAATTAAAACATCGCAATCAGCTTCTTCAATGACCGCATTAAAAAAATCAATTTCATCCATCTCCTGGCCTGGCGCAGCATAGTAGGACACATTTTCAATCGCTATTTTTTGTTCTAGAATATCTTGTACACGCTGAATTCTTTTGGCAACATGAGTGACTGCTTCTGATGTAAAAGGGATAGGCATCAAATCATATAAATGACCCTCATGACTGCAGTAACTGAGGTGCTCACTATATAGCTTGATTTGATGTTCTTGCATAAAGTTTTTAACATCATGAACAAAGCTTTCATCTAAGGGATCAGAACTTCCTATAGATAATGAGAGTCCATGGCAGACAAAATCAAATCGTTCTGTCATAGATCTAAACTGCTTGCCTAATTTACCACCCAGCGTTATCCAGTTTTCTGGTGCGACTTCATAAAAACTGACGTTAGCCGGAGGATTATCGATAATTTCTGCTAAGAAAGAACGACGTAATCCGAGACCTGCGTCTTGAACTTGGTTTATCACTGAATCCATAAATATTGACCCTATTATTAACGAATCTAACTATAGCAATTTATAAACAACTTGAACTATTGACAATCACGCCCATTTTAGCTGATTTTGCTGAGTTATACGTTAAAAAGCTTAGTTTCACAACCTAACCAACAATCCTTGCTAGTTAGGTTGAAACTAAGCATCAGAAAACGCAGTCCTTGTAGGTTGTTTTCTCAAATGCTATTTACTTTTTATTTGCTGCACACTTTCCTTCTCCACATTTAGCTTCACCCGTTTTTTTGTCTGCACCAGCTTTTTTGTCTGCACCACATTTCTTTTCACCGCATTTAGCTTCGCCAGATTTTTTGTCTGCACCACATTTCTTTTC
>CAYNRB010000117.1:0-5455 GCA_964399475.1 uncultured Methylomarinum sp. | reverse complement strand
TCTTTTCACCGCATTTAGCTTCGCCAGATTTTTTGTCTGCACCACATTTCTTTTCGCCACACTTAGCTTCACCAGCTTTTTTATCTGCACCACATTTCTTTTCACCACACTTAGCTTCACCAGCTTTTTTATCTGCACCACATTTCTTTTCACCGCACTTTGCTTCGCCAGCCTTTTTAGCTCCAGCACATTTGCCTTCAGCACATTTGCCTTCAGCACATTTGCCTTCACCGCATTTACCTTCAACAGCTTTTTTTGCAGCGCCTTTTACTGATTCCCCCAGATTTGTATCCGCAGCAACTTGCATATAGCCTTCAGATAATTCTGACATAGAAAATGGGTTTGCTTCTGCACTAGCTGTTGATGCAGTAAAAGCTGAAATAACTACGGCTCCCATTGCTACTGCCAAAGGTGTTTTGTTGATTTTTTTCATGTTTATTCCTCTATTATTATTGGTTTTGGTTTTTGTAATTGATGCGAACTCAATATTCAGAGTAGTCACTACACGTCGCAAAGATTTTTTGCTAGTTTTCAACTATATTTAGAGCACACATTTTAGAAATAAGAACTCAATGACTCAATGACTCAATGTCCAATTTTAGTATTTCTCATTTCTAAATTTAGTCTTGTACTGCGTCATTCAAGAAAAACAAACTATTTGATCTTTCACTTGAATATCCCAGCATTCCGACTATAAAATGACAGTAGAGTTCCCCTTGAACCTATTCACTCTATTATTTTCTGTTTAAATTCACACAACATTTCTATTACACAACTTGAACATCTTGGTTTTCGAGCAATACAGGTATATCGACCGTGTAAAATTAATAAATGATGAGCATCCAATTTATGTTTTTTCGGCACCCATTTCTCAAGCTTTTGTTCAACCTCTAAAACATTTTTCCCTTTTGCAATAGCTGTTCTATTTGATACCCTGAAAATATGCGTATCAACAGCAATGGTCGGTTGACCAAATGCAGTATTTAAGATTACATTGGCAGTTTTACGCCCCACACCTGCCAGCGATTCAAGTTCCTCTCTGGTTTGGGGAACCAAACCATTGTATTGTTCTAGTAATCTTTGACACAACTTAATTATATTCGCCCCTTTGCTATTATACAAACCAATCGTCTTAATAGCTTGCTTGAGTTTACTTTCCCCCAAATCTAAAAGTGCTTGCGGAGTATTGGCAATCGGAAAAAGCTTGGCTGTCGCCTTATTTACGCCTTTGTCAGTAGCTTGTGCAGATAAAACAACGGCAATCAATAGTTCAAAATTGCTAGAATAATCAAGTTCTGTTTGCGGATTTTGTATGGTTTTGGCCAATATATCAAAAATAGCCAAACGTTTTTTTTTATTCATTATTAGCTATTAATAACGCTGTGAATTTTTCATTATTCACTGGGGGGGCTAAAAGATAACCTTGGTAGCAATTGCAATTAAGTTTAGCTAAAAAGTCTAACTGTATTTGTTCTTCCACTCCCTCTGCCACGGTTTTCATTTTAAAGCTTTCGCTACCATGAAAATAGTTTTAATAATGGTCACATCACTGCTCACATTGGGAATACCTTGCATAAATGATCGGTCAATTTTTATTTCATCTAAAGGCATTTGCTTTAAATACGATAGCGAAGAATAACCTGTACCAAAATCATCCAGAGAAATATTAAAGCCCTTTTCACGTAATTTTTTCATCACCTCAATCGTCTCGTTTAAATGCTCTACAACGACCCCTTCTGTTATTTCAAGAGTAACATACTTTGACTGAATATGATGCGCTTGGTAGAGCCCAGTAACAAGCTCAACAAAATCTTTCTTATGAAATTGGCGCGGACTCACATTAATGGCCAACAGGAAATTTTCAACCAACTGTTGTTGCTCCCATTGTCGTAGCTGTTGCATTGCAGTATCTAATACCCATTCACCAATACTTACCAAGCATACAAAACGATATGTTTAGTGTACTCTATGCTCGCCCTATTAAAAATGTTTTCAATGACTGAATAGACGCTAATAAATTATCATTAATGCCCTTACCAAATGTATCGTCAACAGGTAAGTTTATGGCATTTTTAATATGTGATTGTTGATAGGCTTCAAAGCTTCGCACATCTATAATCGTAAGATCTGTTTGGTCTAATCTTGTACTGAGCCAGTCTGTTTCTACGACAAATAAATATGGGTTAGCGACTGCTATCGTATAAGTAGACGTGAAACTTAATGTAAATAATAAAAAGTTAACCAAAAATAGGCGCATTGTTCAACCTTCGATTCTAAAATAGAGCCATGTGATACTAAGGCAGATGGAAAAAAATAATCATCCAATCTTGCTGGTCTTTTTGTCCGTCTTCAATCGTGCAGAGATAGTTACATAGCTTGCTATGCGCCTATTGCTGCACGACCAAAGACAAACAAAAATCCTGCCCAATAATGGACGATTATTTATTTCCAGCTCCCTAAGTTTCCTATCACGTTTATAAAACATAACTTATGCTCGCCTAAAGATCATCCTCAGCCAATCCCTAGAGGGAGACATACTGAAATAGGGTATCCGCTATAAATCCCAGGGAGAACATAGAGACCGACAGCCACTCAAACATGCCATCAATGTAGCCTGGATGGAGCGTAGCGGAATCCGGGGGGCAGTCTCGTATCATTCCTTCCCGGATTTCGCTGCGCTACATCCAGGCTACCCGTTAATTCAATATAAGTGACGGTTGCCCTGGGTTTAATAGTGGATACGAAATAAGCTTGAGCTATTCCTAATATTTTAGTACCTAATTGTTCTAGTATTTAACATACTGAGAATTCACCGTGTATAAAAAAACGAAGCCCTTGACATAAGTGGTCTGATTAATTCTAAATCCTTGTGCTAAAAAAACACCCACCTAACCGAATAAGCAAGGCTAATATTTGTTGAGCCATATGGATGTTGATTTTCAGGTGCAATAATTCACCTAATCACTGTTAAAACAATAACTTGAAAACCATCATAACCTGAGGCTATCAAGATAACAAAGTTTTCAACTGAGCTAAACTGGCTTTGCCTCGCGCTTTGACAAGCTCAGGATCCAGTTGTTTCTTATTAGCCCATTCGAGATCTTCTTCCGGCAATTCATTTAAAAACCGACTAGGTTCACATTCTATCACTTCGCCATATCGCTTTCTGTGAGTGCAATAACTCAAAGTACAACTTTTTTGAGCACGAGTAATGCCAACATAAGCCAGCCTCCTTTCTTCTTCCACATTATCGGTGTCTATACTATTTTGATGAGGTAATATGGTTTCCTCCAGTCCAATAATAAAAACGTGTGGAAACTCCAAGCCTTTAGACGCATGTAAGGTCATTAAACTGACTTGTTCGCCCGCCTCTTCTTGCTGGTTTCTTTCCAGAATATCCATTAGCATGATCTTAGATATAATTTCAGCCAGAGGTTTTTCACTTTCATTTTCCGAACTTGCAATTCGTTTTAGCCAGTCAATCAATTCAGTGACGTTTTTAATTTTCCGCTCGGCTGCTGATGGAGTTTTACTGTTTTCATTTAGCCAAGCAGCATAATTTATTTGCAGAATAACCTCATCAATAACCGCAAAAGTATCCCCTTTTTCTATATTATCTGCGGTTTTAAGTACCCATTCAGCAAATTTTCTTAATCTTGCTACTGCCTTCTCGTTTAATGACTGCGCTAAACCCAATTCAAAACAGGCCGAAAATAAACTAATTTGTCTACTATTGGCGTAGCTGCCTAATTTCTCCAGTGTAGTCGGTCCAATTTCTCGCCTGGGTGTATTGATAATACGCAAGAAAGCCGCATCATCATCCTGATTAACAAATATGCGTAGATAAGCCAGAATATCCTTGATTTCCGAAAAAGCGAAAAATGAGCTATTGCCACTGATAAAATAGGGCACATTGTTTTCTCTTAAACCGCGTTCAAATAAGCGAGATTGGTGGTTACTTCGGTACAAAATAGCATAGTCGGAATAGTTTCCCCCCTGCCTAAATTTATGATGAATAATTTCGGAAACGATCTGTGAGGCTTCTTTACGCTCATCTTTATGGCTAAAAACACGTAAAGGATCTCCAAAACCCAAATTACTCCAGAGCTTTTTCTCAAAAACATGGGGATTGTTGGCAATCAAATGATTGGCTACTTTGAGTATCCGCGCCGCAGAACGATAGTTTTGCTCTAGTTTAATAACCTTAAGTCGGGAATAATCTTTAGAAAGCTGGGTCAGATTTTCAGGCTGGGCACCGCGCCATGCATAGATAGACTGATCATCATCACCCACAACAGTAAACCGACCTAAATTACCCGCAAGCAATTTAACCAGTTGATATTGTGTGACATTGGTGTCTTGATATTCATCAACCAGAAGATAACGGATTTTATTCTGCCATTTTTCCAAAATGTCTTGATTCTCTTGAAACAATAATACCGGCAACAAAATCAAATCATCCAGGTCAACCGCATTGTAAGCTTTAATATTACGGTTGAAATCGTGATATAACAACGCCAATTCATGATTCTCATCAGATGCAGTCTTGATTGCAAGATCAGGGGTTATAAAAGCATTCTTCCAGGTACTGATTTGTTTATTATAGGATTCAACCAGATCAATATCGTAATCCTTAGAACTATGAGCAATCAAATTTCGTAACAAGGTCAGTTTATCTTGATCATCAAACAGAGTCATTCCTGCTTTATAACCTAAAATCTTAGATTCTTTACGCAATATATCCAAACCTAAAGAATGAAAAGTCGACACTCTAAGCCCTCTACTTTGTTTAGCATCCAAAAGCTTGTTAACCCGATCTTTCATTTCTCGTGCGGCTTTATTGGTAAAAGTAAGCGCTGCAATATGACGAGCCGCAGTACCTTGTTTAACCAGATAGGCTATTTTTTCGGTTATTACCCGAGTTTTACCACTGCCAGCACCGGCTAATACTAGAAGAGGATGATCAATAATTTTTACAGCGGCTTGCTGTTCTGGATTTAACTTACTACTCATTAACGGTATCTTGATGTTTCATAGCGGCATAAAAGTGGACTGAATCAAGAAAGCCGATGCTTTCATGCAGAGAATGTATAGGGCTTGAAAGAACTATAAACTTCAAAGAAACTAATGAGATTCACGTTCAATATTTTGTATTGGAATTATATCAAATCATTTGGCGAATAAATGCCTCATCATCAAACGAATAAAATAATGGGAAGCATTTGGTTTTAAGGTTAGGGAGCTGGAAATAAATAATCATCCATTATTGGGCAGGATTTTTGTTTGTCTTTGATCGTGCAGCAATAGGCGCATAGCAGGCTATGTAACTGTTGCTGCACGATCAAAGACGGACAAAAAGACCAGCAAGATTGGATGATTATTTTTTTCATCTCCCTTAACCGCTTAACCCATCTTCGTGACTTTTTCTACTCTAAATCATTGATATGTGGTAATC
>CAYNRB010000116.1:0-9949 GCA_964399475.1 uncultured Methylomarinum sp. | reverse complement strand
CGATGGATAACGGTGCAAAAATTGCCGTCAAAATTTCAATCAATAAACAGCTTAAAACGGCATGCATTGATTTTACAGGGACATCAGAGCCTTCAGAAACAAATTTTAACGCCCCAGCAGCAGTTTGCAAAGCTGCCGTACTTTATGTTTTCAGAACCTTAATCAAAGATGATATTCCTTTAAATGCAGGTTGTTTAGAACCCTTAAGCATCATTATTCCAGAACATTGCTTACTAAATCCTCAGCCTCCTGTAGCCGTTGTTGCAGGCAATGTAGAAACATCCCAAGCCATTGTTGATGCACTATACGGTGCTTTAGGACTGCTTGCAGGTTCTCAGGGAACCATGAATAATTTTACTTTTGGGAATGATTCCTATCAGTATTATGAAACAATTTGTGGAGGAGCCGGAGCAGGTTTAGGCTTTAAGGGTAGCGATGCGGTGCAAACTCACATGACTAATTCCAGAATTACAGATCCTGAAGTATTGGAATGGCGTTTTCCTGTGCTATTGGAAGAATTTTCGATTCGTCAAAACAGCGGAGGCAAGGGACAATGGAATGGTGGGAATGGTGTTTGCAGAAAATTCAAATTTCTAGAACCCATGTCAGTCAGTATATTATCTAGTCATCGTTTACTTGCTCCATTTGGTATTCAAGGTGGCTTAAACGGAGATTCTGGAATAAATACTTTGTTTAAAAGCAATGGCGATGAGATTAAACTAGATGCCTGTTGTCAGATTGATCTACAACGAAATGAAATGATTCAAATTGAAACACCCGGTGGTGGTGGCTATGGCTCTGTAAAACAATAATAGGGGTAATCAAATTCTCTGATAGCGCTCCAGACTATCATGCAAACTCATTTCGACCTCTTCATTGAAGCATGCAAATATAACTTTTTCTAACAAAGAATCTGAACCCATACTCAGCACAGTGTCTATTGCAATATCACTGGCTTTAGAAATTGGAAAGCCATAAACGCCACAACTAATCGCTGGAAATGCGATGACTTTAAAGGCTTTATCTTTTGCAATTTGTAGACACTCCCTGTAGCAAGAAGTCAGTAATGCAGCCTCATTATTATCTCCGCCCTGCCAAATCGGTCCCACGGTATGAATGACATGTTTCGCAAGCAAATTATAACCTTTAGTTAATTTTGCAAAACCTGTATCGCATCCGTTTAAACCACAACATTCCTTTAAAAGATCATTACCTGCGGCATGATGAATCGCTCCATCAACACCTCCACCACCCAGCAATGAATTATTAGCTGCATTAACTATTGCATCAACATTTAATAAAGTAATGTCAGTTTGTATGATTTCTATTTTTATCATCAGTTATGAATAGTCAATTTTTGAAGGTTTTTTGTTTAAATATGTAGCCTCGATGTAACGGAGTGGAATCGAGGGGTTGGTAGCTTAAACCTGGATTCCGCTTCGCCACATCCAGGCTACATGCTTTTTAACAAACATATTACTTTCTGATTCTGATAGAATCCGAGGAAAATATTTCATATCTTTATTTAGAATTTAGCATGAAGTAAATTGTTTCTACGACTACCACTTACGAGGTATTAAACGATGAAATTCTCAAAAGAATGTAAAAAAATTGCTCAAATAATTGCCATTATATTAATTATTGGCGGCTGCTTGCTTATAACCAATACAGTCAAAATGGATATGGGTAGTTTTTCGGGTAACGGTCGATAAAGCAATAGAAAAACATGCTCTGAATTCTTCCAACTCAATCATTTCTTAGCTCCCACGCACCGTGTGGGAACTAGGAAAAATCCATAATTATAATTTGAATATGAATGAGGTCTCCCTTATGTGATGACAATCACTATACTTAACCTCAAGTGATGATAAACTTTAATTCTATTCGACGTTTTAAAGGAATCTACCATGGCCTTTTCAATTAATTCCAGTAATTTATTTTCTTCACGAAGCATCAATCAGGCTCAAGACTCACAAAATAAAGCATTTCAACGATTATCTACATTTCTTCGTATCAATAGTGCTAAAGATGATCCGGCTGGTTCTGCAATTTATCAACGTCAGACGGCTCAAATCAGAGGATCAGATCAAGCCATTCGTAATGCTAATGATGGAATTTCTTTTGCTCAGATTGCTCAGGGTGGACTTAGTCAGGTTACTTCAAATCTGCAAAGAATTAGAGAGTTAACTGTTCAGGCATCTAATAGTATTGTGGGTAATCGTGATGTCATTCAAGCAGAAATCAATCAACTCTCCGAAGAAAATAGCAGAATAGGTGAAACCACTTCTTTTGGTAAACAATCTGTTTTTCCATCAGGCGGACAAACGGTCTCATTTCAAGTAGGGGCAGATTCTGATTCAAACAATCAAATAAATGTCGGCCTTAATTCGCTTGAGAATTTAAATGCAGTCAGTTCAAACCAGGGCGCAAGTGGTATAGATGTTTCTTCTGCGGCGGCGGCTCAGGCATCTCTTGACAAAATTGATGCGGATTTGGAATCTGTTTCACAACAGGCATCAAGCTTTGGCGCAATAGAAAATCGTTTTGGCGCCACCATTTCAAATCTGGAAGAGTTTTCAATCAATACTCAAGCGGCAAGAAGTCGAATTGGCGATGCAGATATCGCTAAAGAAGTGTCCAACTTAATCCAGGCACAGCTTAAAAAAGATATTAGTATTGCCCTTGCCTCACAAGCCAATCAATCCCAAAAGTCAGTATTATCCTTATTGGGCGGCGGTGCTCGTTAAAAATTTATTTCAAATTACTTTCACTGATCTGCATACCAATTGATTCCAAATAGGCTTCTTTTCTGCCTAAATATTTATCGACGAATTCTTGCATAGGGACTTCATCATATTCGAGAATCCCGCTGATAACGATTTTTTTAAATCCAGTTCCAACCACCTCATCAGCGGATTTTATCTGAAAATGCAAATAGGCATCACCCCGTTTCCCTTTAAATTTAAATTCAGGTTCCAGCATTTCTACTGTTGGCTGGGTAAAGTCTAAATGATCAAATTTTAACGACATGCTTTTATAGATAACTAATGGCCTAGCTAAGTTAATCATCACATTTTGATTGGCCATTAATGGAACTAGTACATAAGGAAAATTATGCCCTGAAAAAGCCACATAACCTTTGATTAATGCATCTATCATCGTTGCATCTGAGGATATTTCACCACTACGTTCGACTTTAAGTATGGTTTTATCATTACTTCCATTAACATCGAATAGATCTGAATCGGTTTCAGGAAAATCCAGCGTTATTCCACCATGACCTAACATTCCAGCAAAAATAAAATTCATATTTTTACTTAAACCATATTTTTCCAGAACGATGGAAAAAAGCAAATCCCCTGGCACACAAAATCTTTTTGATTCAACGTCATGGATAGGATTAAAATCCTGGGCAATCTCTTTAGCAAACAAACTACCTTGTTTAGGGGTAATTTCAGTGTTGCTGTTAGAGCCTGAGTAAAATTCTTTTAAAAACATATTATTAATATCGTAAAACTGTACTATCGCAGTCTACAGACCAAGCTTCAATGCCACCCTGTAGATTATAAATATTTGTGAAACCAGACTGATCCAAAAAATCAGCAACATGCTGGCTACGGATACCATGATGACAAATCACCACACAATCAGCAGTGGCATTCAAGCTACTCATTTGATTAGAAACCTGATTCATTTGGATAAGTTGACTACCTTCAATATGCGCATATTCAAATTCATGGCTTTCTCGAACATCCAGTAAAAACGGTTTAAAATTTTCTTCTAATTTTTTATATAATGCTTTGGCTGAAATTTGAGTTACTGACATAAAAACCTTTCTATTCTTTCAATTGCAACGGTCATTTTAGCGATTGATGCGGTATATGCAAGGCGAATATATTTATTAGCCTGGTTTTTTCCAAAATCTTTCCCTGGTGTAATAGCCACACCTTCCTGTTCAAGCAAATCTTTGGCAAATTGAAAACTGTCACTAGTGTACTTTGAACAGTTCACATAGATATAAAAAGCACCTTCTGGCTTTGCTGAAATCTCGAAACCCAGCCGAATCAGCTGTGTGTACAAAAAATCTCTTCTTTTTTGAAATTCATGCCTCCTTCTTTCTAATTCCAGCAGATTTTCAGCAGAGAAAGCTGCTATTGCAGCATATTGAGAATGCGTAGGCGTTGATATAAATATATTTTGAGCCAGTCTCTCGACTGCATTGATTGCATATTCAGGTACAACTAACCATCCTACTCGCCATCCTGTCATTGAAAAATATTTTGAAAAACTATTAATAACAAAGACATCATGGCTATATTCTAAAGCTGAGACAGCTTTTTTGCCATAAACTAGACCGTGATATATTTCATCTGAAAAAAAACTTCCATTGAATCGATTTGCTAGTTCAATTGATTTTTTAAGTTCCAGTTCAGGTATTAAGGTTCCTGTTGGGTTTGATGGCGACGCAATCAACACGCCTCGGGTTTTGTTGTTCCAGTTTTGCAGGATTAAGTCAGCTGAAAGCTGATAATTCGTATTTGCATCGACGTTAACCAGACGTGTATTGCCTCCAAAAAATTGCACGAAATTATCGTTGCAGGGATAACAGGGGTCTGCCATTATTATTTCTTCATCTGGATTCAGCGTAACACCCAAAGCTAATAAAAATGCTCCAGAAGCACCCGGTGTTATAAAGATCCGTTCAGGTTCCACATCCACTAAATAGTTTTTTCTATAATAATCAGAAATCTTGATCCGTAATTCTGGTAAACCAGCTGCTGACGTATATTTGACATTTCCTGTTTTCAAGCATTCTAATCCAGCATTAACTATAATTTCTGGTGTCAGAAAATCGGCTTCTCCAATTTCCATATGGATAATATCTCTTCCTTGTTTTTCTAAAAATTTTGCGCGTTGCAACAACTCCATGACGTAAAATGGAGAAAACCCTTTCATGCGCTGAGCTATTTGTGAGGTCATAAATTTACCCGAAAATTATTAAAGATTGCATCCACTCTCTAAATTGTGAATTTCATCCCATATTTATTTTTTTCTACTGTCTTGTTATTGCCCTATAAAACCGGATTAATGAGAGTTATATCAAGTGTTTAAACAATAAATAACCTAGTTCGATTAATTCACGGCTGAAACAAATAATAACAAACTTCTTGCTAAAAGCGTCTCATTCTGATAAAAATGCGCAGTTTTTTATTTATCATGTTCAGGAGTTTTAAGGATGTCAGATAACCATACTGATAGTTCACCTTTCAAATTTACCCCTTACCCGGAGAAAGAAGGTGAAGAATACATGAATGCAGCTCAAATAGGGCACTTTGAACAAATTCTGAGCAACTGGAAATCAGAATTAATGGTCGAGGTTGATCGCACCGTACATCATATGCAAGATGATGCGGCTAATTTCCCTGACCCTAATGACAGAGCTACGCAAGAATCAGAATTCAGTCTAGAATTGAGAACTCGCGACAGGGAACGAAAATTGATTAAAAAAATTGATGACTCCCTACAAGAGATCGAAGCAGGTGATTATGGTTTTTGTGAATCTTGTGGCATTGATATTGGCGTTAGAAGACTGGAAGCGCGTCCAACAGCTGTTTTGTGTATAGATTGCAAAACACTGGATGAAATTCGAGAAAAGCAAATGGGCTAAACTCTATCAGACACTAGCCAAAACATGCAATATATAGGCCGGTTTGCCCCCTCTCCTACCGGCCCGTTACATCTTGGCTCGCTGTACGCAGCCTTGGCCAGTTTTCTGCATGCACGTAGCAATCAAGGTCAGTGGTTGTTACGTATTGATGATTTAGATAGCTACCGTAATGTTATCGGCGCTGCTGATAGCATTACACAAACTTTACAAATTTATGGTCTGATCTGGGATGGCGCTGTACATTATCAAAGTGCAGATCTTGAGTCATACCAGACTGTTATCCAGCACCTTACAACTCAAGATCTAGTCTATCCCTGCAACTGTACACGTAAAGCCTTGGCAGCATTAAATTCAAGGATATACTCCGGTAATTGTCGTATTCATAAACCTAATGTTGAATTGCCCCATGCTTTACGCATAAAAACCAAAAATAGAGCGATACAATTTGAAGATCAATTACAGGGTCAACAAATCGACAATATGGCAACCCAACAGGGTGACTTTATCGTTAAAAGAAAAGATAAAATAATTGCTTATCAACTTGCTGTAGTTATTGACGATGCCATACAAAACATTAGCCATGTAGTGCGTGGCTATGACCTTCTTGATTCAACTTTCAAACAAATTTTCTTGCAGCAGACACTGGGCTACTCAACCCCTGAATATTGCCATGTTCCCATTATTACTGATAAGAATGGCGACAAACTTAGCAAACAGACTTTTGCCCAGGCGGTGTCTTCCGAGAATCCACATCAAACCTTATTTTTACTTCTGGATCTTTTAAAACAAAACCCACCTAATGAATTAAAAAACGCTTCAGTTAGTAACCTTCTCAGCTGGGGCATTGAACACTGGAATCCACATCAACTAAAAAATATTCGTACAATTTTTTAAAAGATTAACTAAGGTGTATACTTCATCAAGTTATCCACCCGAAGAATAGTTTAGTAATGGGAAATGAATAACTTATACATTTCCCATTCCTGAATCCTAATATCTATGGTTTTAATATGTCAGAAGAAGAAAAAATATATCCCGTAAACAAGGAAGCGTCCAAATCTTCCTACTTTACAGAGGAGACCTATCAATCGTTCTATCAACAATCGATTAATGATCCAGAAAAATTCTGGGCTGAACAAGCCAATCTTTTTCTTGAATGGAGCAAGCCCTGGAATACTACTTTAGAATACGATTATCCCAAAGGAAAAATAAGCTGGTTTAAGGGCGGAAAACTTAACGTGAGTGTTAATTGCCTGGATAGACATCTCTATGCACATGGCGATCAAACTGCCATCATATGGGAAGGTGATAATCCTGATAAGGATAAGAAAATCACTTATAAACAATTGCACCAGCAAGTTTGTAAATTTGCCAATGTTTTAAAAGCACAAGGTGTAGAAAAAGGTGATCGGGTCTGTATCTACTTACCCATGATTCTCGAAGCGGCAACGGTGATTCTAGCCTGTACTCGTATTGGAGCGGTTCATTCTATCGTTTTTGGCGGATTTTCAGCTGAAGCGTTAAAAGACCGCATTCTTGATTCAGATTGCAAGTATCTTATTTGTTCTGATGAGGGTTATAGAGGAGGCAAAACTATTGCCATTAAGGCCAATGCCGATAAAGCTGCGGATGCCTGTCCCAATCTAAAAAAAATGATTGTGATTCAAAATACGCATAATCCTGTTAACTGGAATGATGACAGAGATGTCTGGTTTCATGAAGCCATGGCGGAAGCCTCTTCAACTTGCCCCGCTGAGGAAATGGATGCGGAAGACCCTTTATTTATTCTCTATACTTCCGGTTCAACTGGAAAACCCAAAGGGGTAATGCATACTACTGGCGGCTATTTACTGATGGCTGCGATGACGCATAAATATGTATTTGATTATCATGAAGGTGACATTTATTGGTGCACAGCGGATATAGGCTGGGTAACAGGCCATTCATACATCATTTATGGACCTTTATGTAATGCGGCTACCACTGTTATGTTTGAAGGTGTACCGACTTATCCAGAGGCAGACCGTTTTTGGCAAGTCATTGATAAACATCAGGTGAATATTTTCTATACAGCCCCTACAGCAATTCGGGCATTAATGGCGCAAGGTGATGAATATGTGACTCGCACAAACCGTAGTAGCTTACGCGTGCTAGGCAGTGTTGGAGAGCCAATCAACCCCGAAGCATGGGAATGGTATTATCATGTAGTGGGCAGCGCTCAGTGCCCTATAGTAGATACTTGGTGGCAAACCGAGACAGGTTCCATTCTGATTACCCCTTTACCCGGCGTTACAGATTTAAAACCAGGATCAGCCACCCTGCCTTTTTTTGGCATCAATCCCAAAATTATTGATACTGAAGGCAAGCTCCTGGAAGGTGAAGCAGAAGGAATATTGGTATTTGATCATCCTTGGCCTTCCCAAGCGCGTACTTTATATGGTGATCATCAACGCTTTATTGACACCTACTTTTCAACTTATCCTGGCTATTATTTTGCAGGTGATGGTGCTCGCCGAGATAAAGATGGCTATTTCTGGATCACTGGAAGGGTTGATGATGTAATTAATGTTTCCGGCCATCGAATGGGAACAGCGGAAGTTGAAAGTGCTTTAGTCCTTCATCAGAATGTTGCAGAAGCCGCAGTGGTTGGATTTCCACATGAGATAAAAGGCCAAGGAATTTATGCCTATGTCACCTTGAATGTGGGGATAGAGCCATCGAAAGAATTAAAAAAAGAGCTGGTTAAACTGGTTCGTCATGAAATTGGCCCCATTGCTACTCCCGATGTTATCCAATGGGCTCCTGGTTTACCCAAAACTCGGTCAGGTAAAATCATGCGCCGTATATTGAGAAAAGTAGCGGCTAATGAAATTGAAAATTTAGGTGATACATCAACCTTAGCAGACCCATCAGTAGTGGATAACATTATTGAAAATAGAGCCAATATATAAATCGTAGGTTTGGTTTGGTTAGCTTATCAAACGTAGCGCGATAACGTAACCCAACATTTCCGTGTGAGGGGGAGAGTTATACTTCGCACGGTCACGGTCACGGATTTCTAGCGGTCGGTTTTTGCCGATAGCCTGCGTTGCTAAAACAGTTGAGTAGCTTGCTATGCGCCCGTTTCAGCGCCTTGCTATCGACAAAAAACCAACTTGCTAACATTTCCGCAACCGTGACCGCGCGAAGTATAATTATAGATATCAGTGCTGGTTATGCCATAAATCAAGAAATTAACCTACCTACCCTACTTTATCGCATCAGGATAAAACAATTGTTGCCCCGATTTTTTAAAGTCAGCAATGATTTTTTGTGCTTCTTCGCTGACTAAAAATTCTATATATTTTTTTGCCAATTCATATTGAACATATTGATGATTTTCTGGATTGACAGCCATTACGTGGTAAGGGTTGTTTAACGCTGAGTCACCTTCAAATAGGGTTTTCAAAGTAATTTTATCCGAAAATGCAATTTGTGTTCCTCTGTCAGTCAAAACATAGGCTCGCTTGTTATCTGCTATTATCAAGGTAGCCCCCATTCCTTGTCCTACTTCAAGATACCAATTGCCTTTTGGTTCAATTTCAGCCTTTTTCCACAATTGATTTTCTTTTTTATGCGTTCCAGAGTCATCTCCTCTAGAAGTAAACAGGGATTGAGCGGAGGCTATTTTACGCATGGCCTCCAACACATTTTTTGCAGAAGCAACGCCAGCAGGATCATCCGCTGGCCCAAGAATAACAAAATCATTGTGCATCACAGCCGTACGATCAATAAAATCACCTTGTTCAATATACTTTAACTCAGCAGTAGGCGCATGAACTAAAACCACATCAACATCACCATTAGCTCCTATCCTTAGTGCCTTACCAGTACCCACTGCAATTGCATTCACTCTAGCTGAATATTTTTTTTCAAAAGCAGTATGTAATATAGTCAGAATCCCTGAATTTTCTGTCGATGTTGTAGTGGACAATTTTAAAAATGGAGCTGCATTAACAGGTTGTGCTTCGATAAGCAGCAAACATACTAATAATGTGATAATTGTTTGATTGAAATTTATCATGAAATAGATAATTTAAATACTAATATAAACCATACATTATACAAGTATTAAATCAGGAAAAATCAATTGAACACGGCCTTATGACACAAAACTTAAGTTCATAAAAAAATTCAAGTTTTTACTATGCAGTGGTGAAATTTATAGCTGTATAATTTCCTGTAATCCCTGCCTTTTTACTTCAGACTTAATGATAAGGGGAGCATCCACAAATTGTAATT
>CAYNRB010000115.1:0-9986 GCA_964399475.1 uncultured Methylomarinum sp. | reverse complement strand
TAAAGCCTTGCACTGAAAGTGCATAGTTTTAAACTAGCGATATGAGACAATAAACAACATAAGTAGCATCGTATTGATGAGTCGGTGACGGATCTGCCATTCTTTGTCAAAAGTCAATACCACATCGAAAACTGTAGGTGCAAAGTAGTAATGTCCGGTTTCACCCAAGTTAAAATGTCCGCTTTTCCATATAGAAAAGAGGGCGTAATTGACCAAAAGGACATTAGAAATGAGTCATCAAGAAATCGACAGAGTAGTCATAGTAAAATCCGTTAAATCCAAAAAACTGACTCAAGTTGAAGGTCTTATTTCAAAACACAGAGGCAAGCCCAGCAATAATCAACGAAGCGCAGCAGTTAAATCGGAAATCTGCATGCTGGTACGAGAAAAGTACGCTGACTTTGGCTCAACACTGGTACATGAAAAATTAGTGGAAGACCATAATAAAAAGCTCTCAATTGAGAGTTTAAGGCAAATAATGATTAGCGGTGACCTTTGGGTTCCTAAACAGAGAAAAATTAAACGTGTGTTCAATTACGTCCCAGACGAGATCGGTTTGGAGAGCTGATTCAAATTAACGGTTCGCCACATGACTGGTTTGAAGACCGGAGTGGCGTGTGTACACTCATTGTTTTTATTGATGAGGCCACCAGTCAATATTGCGCCTTTTTTTCAGAAAGTGGCTCTTAATTAATGGTTTTTTTAACGAAATGATTAATAAAACCTGTTCAACACAGGTATAACCCATAAGAGAATTGCCTTGTACGTTATTACAAAAAGTCAATATATATATTAATCAAAACTTTGTTTTTCCGAAACATTAAAAATAAGGCATTAGAATCGTTCAAAACCTTGATTCCACTTCGTTTCATCCAGGCTACATTTTTTTATATTGCTGGTATTTTTACGCCATGAACATACCACCATTAACGTGAAGGGTTTCACCCGTAATATAGGCAGCGCCTTCAGAGGCTAAAAAAGAAACCGCATGGGCAATTTCTGTTGGATCTCCCAAACGGCCTAATGCAATTGAGCTTAACAGTGCTTGTTTATGCTCATCAGCCAACTCTTTTGTCATATCTGTATCAATAAAACCAGGGGCAACTGTATTGATAGTAATATTTCGTGAACCTACTTCTTTTGCCATAGATTTTGCAAACCCAATCATACCTGCTTTTGAAGCCGCATAATTTGCTTGCCCTGCATTTCCTGTTGCTCCAACTACCGATGAAATATTAATAATACGTCCCGTTTTCGCTTTCATCATACCGCGCAATACCGCTTTACTCGTGCGAAAAATTGAAGTCAGATTGGTATTGATTATCTCATCCCATTCTTCTTCTTTCATTCTCATTAATAAATTATCACGGGTTATGCCAGCATTATTGACTAATACTATTGGTGCGCCAAAATCTTTTCCAATTTGTTTGACTAGCTCGGTAACTGATTCTGAAACAGCAACATTTAACTTAAAACCATTGCCATTTTCTGCTAAATAATTAGAAATAGCTTCTGCACCCTTATCACTGGTTGCAGTGCCTATCACAAAAAAACCATCTGCTACCAGTTGTTCGGCTATTGCGCGTCCAATGCCACGACTTGCACCAGTTACTAAGGCTATTTTCTTATCCATTAATTTGCTCCAAAACTTTGTCTAATGTTGCAGAATCATTGATAGTTAAATGATTCGCGGCTTTTACTATACGTTTATTCAGTCCCATTAAAACCTTGCCAGGCCCACATTCTACAAAATGTGACACGCCCTGATCATGCATATATTGAATACTATCTATCCAGCGTACCGGTTTATATAATTGTTCTTTTAATGCATGGCGAATCACATCAGGTGCAGTATGACTAGCCACATCAGCATTATGAATTAAGGTCATCTCTGGAATTTTGATATTAATTGCTTTTAACTTTTCTTCCAGCTTTTCTGCGGCTGGTTGCATTAATTCACAGTGAGAAGGTACACTCACAGGAAGTTTTAAAGCTCTTTTAGCCCCTGCTTCTTTTGTAGCTTCCATTGCTCTTTCAACAGCAGCAACATGCCCTGCAATAACTACCTGACCGGGCGCGTTAAAATTGACTGCTGAAACCACTTCATCATTAGCACTATCACTACAAGCTTTAACTACCAGATGATTTTCTAAGCCGATAATAACTGCCATGGAGCCAATACCTTCTGGAACAGCCTCTTGCATCAATCGGCCTCTTTCAGCTACCAATGCAATTCCCTCTACAAAGCTAATAGTATTTGAACAAACCAATGCACTATATTCGCCTAAACTGTGTCCAGCTACCCAAGAAGGTCTAATGGAAGTTTGATCACACCAAACTCGCCAAATTGCAACGCCAGCCGCTAGCATCGCTGGCTGGGTGTTCTGAGTTTGATTCAGGTTTTCTATCGATCCATTCTGGATCAATTTCCATAAATTAAAACTCAATACATCGGATGCTTGTTCAAAAACTTGTTTGACTAAAGGATAACTCTCTGCCAGTTCTGACAACATCCCTATTGATTGCGAGCCTTGTCCTGGAAAAACAAAAGCTAGATTAAAATTTTTCTCACTCATATTTTCTTTTTCAATTCTATTGATAAATGTTACTTACTTTTAGCGTGAAGAATGGGGAGGTGTTACTTGATAGGTTGATTTATCAACTCTAAAGTATCGTTCGAAAATGACAAACTAGCTTATAATTTCATGCTTTTTGAACTCGTGTTCGTATCATCAAGGCTACATTATTATGTATTTTCTTTAATACTTAATTAATGCAGAACCCCATGTGAAACCAGAACCGAAAGCTTCCAATAAAACGATTTGTCCTCGTTGAATTCTGCCATCTCTTATCGCTTCATTAAAAGCTAATAATACAGATGCTGATGAGGTATTCCCCTGATTTTCCAATGTCATTACCACATGATCCATAGACATTTTTAATTTTCTTGCTGTTGCAGCAATAATTCTGGTATTAGCCTGGTGTGGTACCAGCCAGTCTATGTCCGATTTTTCTAGCCCGTTAGCTACTAGGGTTTCATCGACTATTCTACCTAGGGTATTGACGGCAACTTTAAATACTTCATTGCCACGCATATGAATCGTGCCTGATTCGCCCTGATTAGAAACGGTGGCTGCTTGTGGATTAGGACAATAAAGCAAATCTTCAAATGCACCATCGGAATGAATATGGGTTGATAAAATCCCTGGTTCATCAGTAGAATCCAATAGCAAAGCCCCCGCACCATCACCGAATAAAATACAGGTTCCTCTGTCCGTCCAATCAACTAAGCGTGAACATATTTCAGAGCCAATAACTAATACTTTATCTGCCGCACCTGACTTTATATATTGATCGGCGATACTCAGCGCAAAAATAGAACCCGAACAAGCTGCCTGCACATCAAAGGCCACACAATTCTGAATTTCCAAACGCTGTTGTAATAAACAGGCTGTACTAGGATAAACTCTATCAGGCGTTCCTGTTGCAACGATTATCAGGTCTATCTCACCTGCTTCGATTCCCGCCATTTCAATGGCTTGCAAAGCAGCAATTTCTGCCATACTTGAAGCGGTTTCTTCTGCTCCAGCAATACGTCTGGTTTTGATTCCTGTTCGCTCATAAATCCAAGCATCTGAGGTATCAACTAGTTTTGAAATATCCTCATTTGTACGCACTTCTTTAGGTAAATAACCACCTGATCCAATTACTTTTGCGCAACGTTTCATTTGTCATCCCTATTTTCTATCGTTCTAGCAACTTTATCGCTTATTTTTCGGATCACATCCTGTTTAATCTCCACTTCCGCAAGATGAATAGCCGTTTCAAAAGCTAAA
Source organism: uncultured Methylomarinum sp. (assembly GCA_964399475.1). Taxonomy (GTDB): domain Bacteria; phylum Pseudomonadota; class Gammaproteobacteria; order Methylococcales; family Methylomonadaceae; genus QPIN01. The sequence goes on along the minus strand of CAYNRB010000115.1, from coordinate 6,150 downwards.
ACATCTGCGCCTCCATGACTTTTTATCACTAAGCCACGTAAGCCAATAAAACTTGCACCATTGTACATTCTCGGATCAATGCTATCTTTAAACGATTTTAAAACAGGATAGGCAACTATAGCGGCTATTTTTGTAAAAATATTTTGGGAAAATGCATCTTTAAGCTTAGATCCAATCATTTTTGCTGCACCTTCAATCGACTTTAGCGCAACATTTCCCACAAAACCATCAGTAACAATCAAATCAACTTTCACACTACCCGCATTGATTGAATTACCCTCTACATAACCAATATAATTCAAAGATGAAGTTTCAAATAATTTTGCTGCTGCCTTTACCTGGCTATTACCTTTCATATCTTCTTCACCTATATTGAGCAAGCCAATTTTAGGTGAATCAATTTCCTCAACTGCTTTTACAACTTCTTCACCCATAATCGCAAATTGATATAAATGTTCGGCTGAGCAGTCAACATTCGCACCTAAATCCAAAATATGGGTATGTCCAAAAATAGAAGGCAAGGTAGAAATAATTGCCGGCCTATCTATGCCTGGAATCATTTTTAAAACAAACCGAGCCGTTGCCATTAACGCACCTGTATTGCCTGCGCTGACACAGGCATCCGCTTCTCCATCACGCAATAGATTAATGGCAACACGCATGGATGAATCTTTTTTACCTTTTAAAGCTTTAAGAGGGGATTCATCCATTTCCACCTGTTGTGAAGCATGCTGGATAGAAAGTCTATCTTTAAAATCAATCAGAGCTTGATCTAACAGTTCTTTTAGAACAGCGTCATCTCCTACCAAAATAATCTTTAAATCTGGATTTGCTTTTAAACAATCCAGTGATGCTGGGATAGTCACTTTAGGACCAAAATCCCCACCCATTGCATCAATTGCAATTGTTGAACTCACAGTTTAAAATTAACTCCAGAAGATTTGAAAGAAAAAACCGTATTTTAAATATTTATTACTATCCATCGGTTATGCTGAAACTTCGATACTGATTAAAAGAAAAATGTTCACGAGCTATTGATTAATAGGGGTATGGATTTAATAATTTCCGAAAAATTGACGCAGGCTTTTTTAACTAACACAGAGATGTGAATAGTATAGAGTAATACAGGCGCAATTACCGAAGCGCAGAAGAGGGACAAAAAACCTAGAAAAGCTTTTGCGATTCATTTGCTTTAATGCAAGTCAGTTGTCGAAGTTATTTCGTACTCCTTGCTTAACAAAAATGAGTTAAAGAAGGTTTTTGAACTATGTAAAAAAATCCCACATATTGCCTTGCTGTCGGGTTTCGTTTTTTTGCTACGCAAAAGAAACGTCATCCAACCTACATATTAAAATATTGATTTATCCCTTAACTTAAAAAAGTAAAGACTCACTCAGTAATAAATACCAAGACACTCCGCTTACAATTCATAGAGGGAGTGCAGGGCGAACTTGATAAGCTTTTTGTAGGCTGAGCAGTCTTTTTTTGCCCACCATAGCATAATCCAATTGGTGGGCAAAAAAGACTGCCCACCCTACGTTCCCTTAAATTTTTAACTTGCCTATAATTTATAGTGGATAAGAACCAATCGTGTGATTTTAATCTTCGTCTTTAGCAATTATTTGTCTACCTTTAAAAAAACCATCGGGTGTCATATGATGACGTAAATGCGTTTCACCTGTCATAGGATCCTGTGACAATGTTTTACTTGTTAAGGAATCATGTGAACGTCTTTGACCACGTCTCGAACGTGTCACTTTACTTTTTTGTACTGCCACTTTTTTAATCTCCAGTATTTTTTAATTTAGCTAAAACAGCGAATGGGTTGTTAGATTTGATTGGTTCTTCAACGCTAGTTGTTGCCTTATAGGGGGCATTGCTTTTCGCGCAATTTTCCTGGTGTCTAGGAAAATCAGGTAAAGCTAATATCAACTCATCTTCAATAAGATCTTTAAGTAAAATCTTTTCATCTTCAAAAATCAAGGGCTCGCAATCACTTGCTAAGCTATCGGCCTGTTCTAGATTCTTGACCAAGCCCAATTTAATTTTTCTTTCAATCCGCCAATCAAGCTCTTCTAAACAAGACTGACATTTAAGTTTTAAATTTGCTTTAATCACCCCCTGAACAACGGGCACCTTCCCTTCTTTATCAAAAGAAAAATTAACCTCTATTAATCCAGAACTATCAACTAGTTCATCAGATAAACGTGTTAATTCACTAATTTCAATGGTTCCCGAGAGTACTTTTCCTCTTTCGGAAAAACTCAACGGATCTATAAGAATTGGTAATCGATCTAACATAACTGGACAATTCTAAATGTAGAATGTATTTCCGTCAACACCTTATATAATCTCACCTCTATAAATGTGTAATTTTTTAGTGCGATTTTAAACATTCCAAACCCAAAAATATCAGAATCAGTTGTCAGCATCAGTGACAAATAAGAAGAATTATCCATAGGCGTATGGATTTAATAACTGAAGTTTCCTTGAACCAAAAAAAAGCTTTTCATGATAATGCTATACTCTGCTTTTAATACTTTAATCTTGATAAAAAACTAGGATAAAGCACATGAAAGCTAATTATTATTTATTATTTTTCGTACTGTTTATATATTCAAATCAGTCTTTTGCATGGAACCAGGGCGGTTTTGATTACCAAGTAATTACCGGCAATACGATGCCAACACCTGGATGTAAAAGCAAACCTAAAGCATTGAAACAAGCTTCTTCTAATTATAGGATAAAAAAGTCTTCCAAAGTAATCTGTCAAAATATTGGATACGGCTGGGATCTGTTGGAAATTGAAGATAAAGGAGAAATGGTCTGCGACCCATGTGACGACAAGAGTCTAAGTAAAGAAAATTATCAATGTTATATTAAAGATATCAGATTAAAATGCCGTTTGATCAGAAGAGGATGGTAAGGGATGAGATAGAGAATATTGCGGACTCAGTGTTATACAAACAAACTACTGCACCATATTTTTCATCCCTAAGTTATTCCATACGCGCTCACCTTATCCATTACCCCTTAAAATTTCTGATTCATTTTATTTCCATTCCTAAAGTACATATTTATAAGAACATAACCCAAGGCAACTCGCAACAAATAAACCACCAATCTTGCTGGTCTTTTTGTCCGGCTTCTCGGCAATTGCTCCTACATTGTTCTACCTACACACATCCCTGTGTTAGTTGAATACGAACAAAAATCCTACGCCAGTTGCTCAAGTTATTTCGTGCCCATTCCTAAGCGCATTTTTAAAATCATTCACTTTACTCTTTAAATATAAATCCTCTTCTTTAAAATGACACTCTCAAATAAACACTGGCAATTCTGGATTGATCGCGGAGGTACTTTCACCGATATAGTCGCTGTTACTCCAAATGGCAAATTACTGACTCAAAAGCTACTTTCTGAAAACCCAAAACAATATCCCGATGCGGCCATTCATGGAATTAATAATTTTTTAAAAACAGCCGACAATACTTCCATATCAGTAGTAAAGATGGGCACTACAGTGGGTACTAACGCTTTGTTAGAGCATAAAGGAGAGCCAACTGCTTTATTGATAACACAGGGATTTAAAGATTGCTTGAGGATAGGCTACCAAAATCGTCCTGACATTTTTGCGCTTAACATTCAATTACCCAAGTTGCTCTATCAAAATGTGCTAGAAATTGATGAACGTATCAATGCCAAAGGACAGGTATTAAAAGCATTGGATATAAGTGTTGTTACGCAACAATTAAAAACCCTTTTTGAACAAGGACTTCGTTCTTTGGCCATCGTATTAATGCATGCTTGGCGCTATCCTCAACACGAATTACAATTAGCAAATTTGGCTAAACAGATAGGTTTTAGTCAGATTTCCATCTCGCATCAAGTCAGTCCTTTTATGAAAATTGTCAGCCGAGGGGATACTACTGTGGTTGATGCTTATTTATCGCCTTTACTAAAACGTTATGTTAAGCAAATTTCGCAAGGAATTCTTGATAAGGAATCAGTGCCTCAACTCCTGTTTATGCAATCTAATGGCGGATTGACTAATGCCAAAAATTTTCAGGGGAAAGATTGCATTTTATCAGGTCCTGCTGGCGGAATAATAGGTGCTGTGACAACCTCTAAAAATGCTGGATTCACAAAAATCATTGCTTTTGATATGGGTGGAACTTCTACAGATGTTGCGCAGTATGCAGGTGAACTGGAACGCAGTTATGAAACGGAAATTGCCGGAATAAAAATGCGCGTTCCTATGATGAATATCCATACAGTTGCAGCGGGTGGCGGTTCATTACTGTTGTTTGATGGTCTACGTTATCGAGTAGGGCCTGAGTCAGCCGGTGCAAACCCTGGCCCTGCTGGATATCGTATGGGCGGTCCTTTAACCGTTACTGATGCTAATATCATGCTAGGCAAATTACCTTTGTTCCCAGCTGTATTTGGTGATCAGGCTAATTTATCACTCGATACTGAAATCGTTGAGCAACACTTCATCCAGTTAGCAAAAAAAATTACCGACAGGTGTGGAGATATACGTAGTCCACATCAGGTTGCAGAGGGTTTTATTAATATTGCTGTAGAAAACATAGCGACTGCGATTAAGAAAATATCCGTTCAAAAAGGCTATAACGTAACTGAATATAGCTTATGTTGCTATGGTGCAGCAGGTGGACAACACGCCTGTAAAGTCGCTGACAGACTTGGTATGAAACGCATCATTTTACATCCCTTTTCAGGACTATTATCAGCCTATGGCATGGGATTGGCTGACTTGAGAATAGTAAAAGATCATAGTTTTGAACAACTCTGGAATGAAACAAGCAAAACTCAACTGGATGTGCTGTTTTTAAAACTATATCAACAAGCTCTTGATGAGATGATGCAACAAATTCACAATAATGAAAGCCTCTCTTCTATTTACAAAATTTTTATTCGCTATTCAGGAACCGACACGGCTATTGGGGTTATCTATTCAGATAAAGAAACCATGCAAAGTGGGTTTTATGAACAATATAAGCAACAATTTGGGTTTATATTTACCGATAAAGCATTAATAATTGAATCCTTATCCGTAGAAGTTATTGCCAGCAATCCTGTTACAGAAGAAGCCTATATACAAAACTTAAAGACTGATCTTCAACCCATACTTTATACGGATATGTTTACAGAAAACAAGTTGCATAAATCTCCTGTTTATCAACGCCATAAAATTCCTCAAGCAAAGATAATTAAGGGGCCAGCCATTATTGTTGAACCCACCTCGACAATAATCATAGAACCTGACTGGCAAGCTGAAATCTCATCAACCAATGATTTAATATTATCACGAAACCATGCAGCAAAACGCCAACTAGCAATAGGTACAAAAGTTGACCCGGTACTGCTGGAAATATTCAACAAACTGTTTATGTCTATTGCTGAACAAATGGGTTATGTTCTGCAAAAAACCGCCTACTCGGTCAATATTAAAGAACGGCTGGATTTTTCCTGTGCTTTATTTGATTCAAAAGCACAACTGATTGCTAATGCACCGCATATTCCTGTTCACCTGGGTTCTATGGGAGAAAGTGTTCTGGCTTTGATAAAATCCGATTGTATAGAGATTCAAGTGGGTGAAGTATATTTATTAAATTCACCCTACCATGGTGGCACACATTTACCGGATATAACTGTGGTTACTCCGATTTTTGATGCAATGGAACATTTGTTATTTTTCGTCGCTTCCAGAGGTCATCATGCTGATGTGGGTGGTATTTGCCCTGGTTCTATGCCTGCATACAGTCAAAACATCGACCAGGAGGGTAAACTAAGTGCCGGAATGAAAATTGTAGAAAATGGACAATTTCTGGAACTTAAAGTGAGAAACTGGTTAGAGTCTTCACCTTGGCCAGCTAGAAATCCAGATCAAAACATTGCCGATTTACAAGCTCAAATTGCAGCCAATATTAAAGGTGTGTTTGAACTCAAAAAAATGATTGAGCAATATTCCTTAGCAACCGTACAAAACTATATGCAGCATGTACAAAATAATGCGGCTGAATGTGTACGGCAACTTTTATTGACACTGTCTGACGGTCAGTTTGTAAAACCGATGGATAACGGTGCAAAAATTGCCGTCAAAATTTCAATCAATAAACAGCTTAA
>CAYNRB010000114.1:0-10025 GCA_964399475.1 uncultured Methylomarinum sp. | reverse complement strand
TTGATGCTTCCTATTTTACCATTTATGAGTAAGTTTTTCTTTTTTTAGCACCTTCTGCTAAGAATATTCTTCGCTTATATTTGTTTTGCAAATGGCTCACATTGTAAAGTAGTAACCAACATTCGATAACTCCTAACTTACTCTAATGGAAATGCATAAAGAAATAGAAGAAATGCACGATGAGATGCGATCATGGCGCAGATATTTGCATCAATTTCCTGAAACAGCTTTTGAAGAGCTGAAAACTTCTGAATTTATCAGTACGCATTTAACCAGTTTTGGTCTAGAGGTTTTTGAAGGATTAGCTACAACGGGAATTGTTGCTTGTTTATCTTCTGGAAACGGATCAAAAAAAATTGCTTTACGTGCTGATATGGATGCATTGTACATTCAGGAAAAAAATAGCTTTTCCTACAAATCACAGCATGATGGAAAAATGCATGCTTGTGGACATGATGGACATTCAGCCATGCTGCTAGGCGCAGCTAAATATTTATCCACCCATCTTGAATTTAATGGCACCGTGTATTTTATTTTTCAACCTGCTGAAGAAGGCAGAGCAGGTGCGAAACAAATGATAGATGATGGATTATTTGAAAAATTTCCGGTAGATTGTGTTTTTGGTTTACATAATTTCCCAGATATCCCAACCGGACATTTTGCTATTAAACCCGGTGCCATAATGGCTGCTTTTGATTGTTTTGAAATTGTTTTGTCAGGCCAAGCAACCCATGCTGCGATGCCCCATTTAGGAAATGATGTTTTTCTTGGCATGGCTCAGATTATTAACGCATTACAAACCATTGTCAGTAGAAATGTTAATCTCGCTGATCCGGCTGTAGTATCAATTACTCAGGTTCATGGAGGCAATACCTGGAATGCTATTCCTGATTCTGTGGTAATAAGAGGCACATTTCGAAGTTTCAGTCAGTCTATACAGAAATTGATTGAAAACAGGATCCAGCAGATAGCTGAAACAATAGCTCATAGCTTTGATCTACGTGCAGAAATTACAATCAACCCTGATAACCCTGGCTATCCGGTAACTAATAATAGTGAAATTGAAACGGCTATTGCACGGCAAGTTGTTGAGGATTTGGTAGGCACTGATTGCGTCAATACACAACCCATTCCCAGCATGGGCTCTGAAGACTTTGCATTTATGCTTGATCAGAAACCGGGATGTTATCTATGGCTAGGAAATGGTTCTTCAGATGGCGATTGTTTATTACATAATCCGCATTATGATTTTAATGATGAGATTTTACCTGTAGGAGCAAGTTATTGGGTTAAATTGGTTGAGACGATTTTAAGATAATGAGAGGATACGGGATAACTTTAATACATCCTTGTGTCATTTACTTGAGTGATTTCACGTTCATTGCTCTATTATGTCCCAAAAGAAAAAATGTTCTCTTTACCAAATACAGGTGATTTTCCGTATTAAATATAATGAAACATGTACTTGTAATATACTACGGTAAAATTATAAACAGGAGGTGTCAGGAATGAACAATATTGCAAAACAGCTTGATTTTTCCACTATTTTATCGCTACATCCGTTTCAAGAAAGCACCAATGATTCTTTTACATTCATTGACTTATTCGCAGGAATAGGCGGTTTTCGGCTAGCCATGCAAGAATCAGGAGGGCATTGCGTATTTTCCAGCGAATGGGACAAGGACGCACAAAAAACCTATTATGCTAATTTTGGTGAATATCCAGAAGGTGATATAACCGATATTGATGAAAAAAACATACCAGACCACGATATTCTTTGTGCGGGATTCCCGTGCCAACCCTTCAGTCTAGCAGGTGTTTCGGCTAGGCGCTCTTTAAATACAGAACATGGTTTCGCTTGCAAAACACAAGGGACTCTGTTTTTTGATGTAGCAAGAATCATCCAGGAAAAACAACCAAAAATTGTATTTCTCGAAAATGTAAAAAACCTAATAAATCATGATAAAGGCAATACATTTAAAGTTATCGAAAATACGATAAATGAATTAGGTTATTCATTTTCATATGAAATTATTAATGCCCAATCATATGTTCCTCAAAAAAGAGTAAGGTGCTACATGGTTTGCTTGCGAGACTCAGATCAAAAATTTGATTTTCCTAAAAATGATGGCGACCCATTACCATTAAAATCAATTTTAGAAAAAAATGTAGATAAACAGTTTACAATCTCAGATAAACTTTGGGCAGGGCATCAAAGACGTACTATAAACAACCTTGCAAGAGGCACTGGTTTTACAGCTTTTTGTGCAGATATAAACAAACCTTCAAACACCATCGTTGCGAGATATGGTAAAGATGGTAAAGAATGCCTTATCCCTCAGACTTCTAATAACCCTAGAATGCTTACACCTAGAGAATGCGCAAGGCTTCAAGGGTTCCCTGAAGAATTTGTTATTCCAGTTCCAAAAACGGCTGCTTATCGTCAATTTGGTAATTCCGTTGCCCTTCCAGTAATTAAAGATATCACTACAAAAATTATCAAATATTTAGGTAAGGTTTAATAAATGCAGTTTGGTAAAAGTCAGCACATTAAGTTTGATTCTGAAAATGGAACATACTCAGTCGTTACACCAAGAGAAAACTATGATTCTCAGATTACTGCCACAGATGAGGAAGCAAAGTTACTGCTTTCTTTTTTTGGTAAAGAAAATATCCCAATAGGTAATGTAAAATCCAACCCTAAAAAAGCTAAACAAGCTTTTTACCTATATCCTGAGGGTAACGAAATAAGCCTTAATCTTGTATATCCTAAGCCTGAAAAACCCGAATTAAGGCTGTATCTGTCCGCGCGAGCAGGATTTAAGCCTGATAGTGATGATATATGGTTTATCTTTCAACAGGATAACAAGCTATGGATTGGAGCGATGAGTGAAACTCTTTGGCGGAGCCAAAATCAAGTATTAGTTTATGATGAAAGCGAGGGGAACTATCAAGACTCTTTACAAGAACTTGATGAAATAAAATTTAATAACTTAAAATCTCGTGATGCATATTCCAGAGACAGAAAAAAGGCCATAAAGAGAATGGAATTGGCAGGCTATCAATGTGAACATGATAAGTACCCAAGTATAATTAATTTAACTAATTTTACGCAGGATTTTTTTTCATATTCAGTGTTGTATAAATAGGCGCATAGCGAGCTACGTAACTATTTATGCAACGCTGAAGATGGAAAAAAAGACAAGTAAAATGTTAACTTAATTATGCTTGGGTACTTAATAGTCACAATTTGTTTTTATCGCGCTCAACTAAAAACCCATACCTTGAAGCGCATCACCTCATTCCAATGTCATTACAAAAAAACACTGAAACACCACTCGACACTTTGGATAATATATTCTGCCTCTGTCCGCACTGCCACAGAGCCATTCACCTAGCAGAAAAAACCACAACCAAAACTATAATTGACATCCTAGTCGATAAAAGGCCGGATGTATTGAGCATACTCAACAATAATTTAAGTGATATTTATAATTATTATTCCGTCGAGGATATTGTATAAAAGACATAATAATTAGCTACAGCGTATAGTTTAAAGCGCCACTTTTTTTCATACGCAAAAACGTGCCACTTTAAACTACCGCTGAGAAAGGTGTTAGGTTCCTGTTGCTCTAATCAAAAGCTGAATGAAGATGAAAAGATGAGATTATCAAGAAAATTTAAACTAATCTGGAATAGTTTTTTTCTACTATCCTCGCTTGTATTTATTGGAGTAGGATTTTCGGTTTTAGTGTTTAGCCAGACAGTCGACCAGTTTGGACAAAACCGCATTAATAATTATGTTACATCCCATCGGATAGCAGCAGATCATGCTTTACTGAGTTTAAATCAGGGGGAAACTCTTGCAGTTCAAAAATTGTTGAAAGGTGATTTAGCGACTATCAAAAAAGGTGATCGGTTATATCCACTCAAACGCAAACTATTGTTAGCTTTGGTCAGTCAATTAAAAACTAAAGAAAAAAAATAATCCTGGGTATATTGGTCTAAGTACTGGTATAAATTAGATAAAAGAGATGCAACTGCAATGGTTTATTATTTTTCTGCATTAATGCAAAATAAAAATGATTACCCAGAAGGCCGTCAGGGATTAGAACGTGCTGCTCAACTTTTTCCGGATCATCCTTTGTTAAAGAATGGATTATATAAAAAACTGAACCGATGATGAGGTTAATAAAAAAGGTCTTGCTGAGACTCTTTCTCTGGTCATGGGTTTTGACTTTACCCATTACACTGGTTGGAGGATATTTAACGCTTAAGGTATGGGATAGTTTTGAGACGTTCCATCTACGTTATGACTCTGCACCACATGTCTCCACTATATCTATAGATGCTATTTATGAAGCAAGCGCTTTATGGTTGAAGATACAGACAGCTGTTCATCGTTATGTTAATAATAGCACTCAACTAGAGCCTGTTTATTTGTATGCTTCACAAGCAGATCTATCTGAGTTACAAACAAATTTACCTCATTCTGGATTTAGTTATATTAAAGCAAGACTGATGAAAGAAGATGGTACTGGCTTATTAAAAGCAAAAATACGTTATCGAGGCGATTCTTTTTATCACTGGGGCAGGGAGAAAAAATCATTCCGGGTAAAAACCAGCAAAAAAAAGTTATATAAAGGCATGCGCTCTTTTAATCTACTGGCACCCAAGTTTGTTTATCAACTGAACAATTATTTGGCTTTTCAATTAGCTGAACGACTGGGTTTGATAACCCCTAAAACTCAATTAGTACGTTTGTATTTGAATAATGAAGACAGAGGGACTCATCTCTTAGTTGAGCAATTGAAAGAAATGACCTTGAGACGTCATCATCTGATGCCAGCAGATATTTATCGGGGAGAGATGGTGAATAAAGATCGTTTTACTGATAGTCAGGTTGAGAATTTATTTCAGTCAGCCAGTGTCTGGGATAAGGTTGCTGTCAATAACCACTATTCTGCTGACTCTAAAAAACCTTTAGTTTATTTGTTATCGCTGATCCAAAATCAAGATAATCCAAAAGCCCAAGCTGAATTGAGCAGGATACTGGATCTTTCTGCCTGGGCACGATTTAGTGTCTTTGAAACCTTGATACAAAGTCGACATTATGACAAATTGCATAATTGGCGTTTGTATTACGATCCTTGGCGACAAAAATTTCTGCCTATAGTCTGGGATCCAGTTGGCTGGTTTGGCGCGTGGCTAGAAATGAGAAATATCGCTTCTTCTGAAATTAAACTGACTGATTTTCATAGAGCTTTGTTTAAAAATGGTGATTTTTTACGTTTGCGTAATAAAGTTTTACAGGATTTTTTTAACACTGAAGATGCCCAGGCTTTTCTAGATTTTGTTGCTGAAACTCGGCAAATTATGCACCGCGAAGTTCAAACAGACCCACTCTTAAATGTTCCTGATATTGAAGGAGTTAGGCATCGTATGAAGACCATGGAAGCGTCCATACAGCAACTCTTTACTCAACTAAAAAAAGATAATTTGGCACCTGCCCAAAAGGTTTTATATCGTTTTCAACCCAATCAGTTAAATTTGTATTTACAAGATCCGCGCCCTTTATTAGCTATTCGGCTGGATTTTGATCAGGCTTTATCCACTAAACCTAAAGTGTTGCTTCATTATCACGAGCAAGCACAGCCTGTTACTCAGGATATTTCAAATCAACTCAGTCAGACCGGTAATCAACTAGAGATCAAACTGAATTTATTAGCTGATTTTAGTTTGCAGTTTGAAAAATTTACTTTTTTAAAACAAAGTAAGAATAAACTGATTTTAGGCAATGTTATTTTTGAACTCTCTAAATTAGAAAATGATATTTCATTACTTTCAGTTATGGTGGATTATGGGGATGGCTGGGAACTAGCGCAACAGATTGATAAAAAGCAATTACTGACCCTCAATTTGGAACAAATGAAACAACTCTATTCAGGAACAAGAAGTAAGATAAAAAATAATTTCTGGCAAATTTTCTGGCATTCGGGGCAAGGATTCCATGCCAAAGATAGCATTGACTTAAAGGGCATAATTGATCAATCAGGACTGTGGAAAAAAACTGTTAATTTGCCCAGCCAAGTGAAGATGTTACGCGTTGATTTACCGGAAAATAGATCATTACGTCTCTCACAACTGAATTTGCATATTAATGGGAAGACATTTGCTGTTCCCAAAAGCAAACTTAGATTTAATGCTTTACAATTACAAGAGTTGTCCGTGGTAACAAACCGATTAAAGGATCCTTATTTTGTTATTGATATGCGTTCTTTTTTGTCAAACAACAGTTTGGAAGAAAAGATAACTGTTGAAGTGAGTTTTCAGGTTGAGGAAGTATCTTGGAAAGCGTCTTTTATGGAAAGTTTACCTTCAATCAACCATGTTTTTAGACCTATACCTGAGCAGAAACCATCCAATCCGCTGATCTGGAAGGGAGATATATTAATTGAAGGCGTAAAAACCATTACTCGCCCTTTAGTAATCCATCCAGGAAGCCGACTATTATTTGCTAAGAATGCAACGTTAGTGATTAAAAATCGTTTATTAGCCATTGGAACCAAGCAAAAGCCTATACAATTTATAGCTAAAGATGAATCTTCTACTCCTTGGGGAGCGGTGGTTTTGTTTGGGTCTGAGGCCAATGATTCAATTATCAGTCATTGTCTATTTGCGGAAGGAAGTGGCTTGAAAGAGGATTTATTTGAATATACTGCCATGTTATCCCTGCACAATGTTCAACAGGTTTATATCAGTGACTGTGAGTTTAGAGATAATAAACGTGTGGATGACATGGTGCATGTGGTTTATTCGGATGTTAAAATTGAACGCTGTGTTTTTAATCGGGCTTTTTCTGATGCTTTAGATATTGATATTTCTACTGCGACTATTGTAGATAGCCGCTTTATTGATAGTGGAAATGATGCAATAGATTTAATGACTTCTATAGTGAGCGTTGCTGATAGTATTCTGCAAGGCAACGGCGATAAAGGTATTTCTGTCGGTGAAGACAGTCATTTGTTTGCTGTTAATAATAAACTAAAAGATAACAAAATTGCTATACAAGCCAAGGATGCTTCAGTTGCATTATTATTTAATCAAACATTTCAGAATAATCAAACCGCGTTGCATACCTATAAAAAGAATTGGCGTTATGGTTCGGGAGGAACAATATTAGCGGCAAAATCGGTTTTTGAATCGAATCAAAAAGATTTACAGGCAAAAAAACGCTCCAATATCTATATATTTGACAGTTATAGTAACAGTGACCTGTCAAAAAAACGCATTCATGCTTTGGGTGTTGATGCTAAACAGAGGCAAAAAGCAGTTAAAAATATGTATTTACCCCAACAATTTAGTAATCGGGCTTTTGTACAACATGCTCTACAGCAAGCAGATCCAAAATTGTTGCTTAGACGAAATATGAAAACTAGAGGATCTGATTTTGCTGGCAACTAAGGAAAAAAATTTCCCAGCATCTTCGCCTTTGCATTTTGCTCGGTTTGAATTTAAATATTTACTATCAGCGCGCCAACGCCAAGCAATTGAATCAGATTTAATCTATTTTTTAGAATATGATCCTTTTGTTAAAGATAGAGAAGGACATCAATATGAGGTGCGTAGTCTTTACTATGATGATGCAATGTATTCTGCATTTTATGATAAAATTGATGGTTTACATTCCCGCTCTAAATTTCGTATTCGAACCTATACCTTTGATAGTAAAATGCAGAAACCAATTTTTTTGGAAATTAAAGGACGGCATAATAATCTGGTTTATAAACACCGAACTCCGTTATTGATGAATGATCTAAATGGGAAGGAATTATCTGGATGTACATTGACTAAAGCTGTTTTAGAGCATGCAGAAGCGAGCGTCGTACGAGATCAGTTTGAGTTTGATTTTTTTCGTCAGCGTCTAAAGCCGGTCGCTTTGATTGATTATCTGCGCCGACCCTATATTAGTAGGTTTGACCCAGGATTTAGAATTACTTTTGACGAAAATATTCGGGTGACCAAGACCCAATCACTGTTTCCTCAGCCAAAAGAACAGGATGCCAAAAAAGTTTTAGCAGGCTGTACAGTTTTGGAGGTAAAATTTCGTCACCACATGCCTGCCTGGTTTCATAGTGTTATTCAGGCTCATGAATTGCAACGAATATCACTATCAAAAATTTGTTCCGGTATGGAAGTTTTAGGCTTAGCTGTTGATCCGGATTAAATTAGGAATGAAAAATGGAAAATGTTTTATTAAACCCAGTAGGTAGCTTGCTGAATTATTCTAATATAGAAATGGTTGTTAATATTTTTACAGCTATTGCGATTGGAATCATACTTTCTCTCGTGTATCGTACAACTCATAAAGGCTTGTCCTATTCGCAGTCATTTTGTCAAACCATTGTGTTTGTCACCTTGATTGTAGCATTAGTGATGATGGTCATTGGAGGTAGCTTAGCTAGGGCTTTTGCCTTGGTAGGGGCATTATCAATTATTCGTTTTCGGACAGTACTAAAAGATACCAAAGATATGTCTTATGTGTTTGCGGCTTTAGCAATGGGGATGGCCGCAGGGACTAGTAATTACTTTTTAGCTGGGGTAGGAACTGTGAGTGTTTCATTGCTTGCATTTTTTTTATATTTTAGCAATTTTGGAGCAGTCTATAAGAGTGAGTTCATTTTGCGTTTTCGTTTTCATCAGCAAGGCGATAGTCATGCCTATCTGGAAGCAATTAATCAAGCCTGCAAACGCTCCAGTTTATTGCATATGGAACCTTCTTCTGATAATCAAAGCCTGAGTTTAACTTATGATGTGGTGTTACGGGACGAAACCTTTTCTAGTGATTTAACTCAACGCATGGGCGGGTTAAACGATGTATCTGAGGTGGTTTTGATTGCATCTAAAAATGATGTGGATTATTAAGGTAATTCGCAATAAATAACAAGCAAGATGGGTGGTTTATTTATTGCGAGTTGCCTAAACACTCACCTAGAGGTATATTTAAACGATTGTTTTAATTTTCCAAAGAAACTAATAATCTTTGCCAATTAAATGATTCTCCAGGATCTGTTTTTCTGCCAGGCGCAATTTCACTGTGAGCAGCTATATGATGTTTTGATAGTGCTGGATAATAGCGTATTAATGCTTTAATCACCCAGGTTAATTGTACATATTGATCTTCTGTATACTCCTGAGTTTCAGATCCTTCCAATTCTATTCCAATTGAGAAGTCATTGCAGCGTTTTTGATTATTGTATTCAGATATCCCTGCGTGCCAGGCGCGTTTATCAAAAGCAACATATTGGGTAACCTCACCAGAACGTGAAATCAGCAAATGAGAAGACACCTTCATCTGATGTATTTTTTTAAAATAAGGGTGTTGTTCGGGATTTAATTGATTGCAAAACAACTGATCTATATATTGTCCCCCAAATTCTTCAGGTGGAAGGCTAATGCAATGTATAACAATAAGAGAGATATCTTCAGGAATAGGCCTGTCATCATAATTAGGTGAATGCAGTTGCCTGATATTTTTAATCCAATGTTTTGAAATTTTCATTTTATTGTATAAAATTCACTATTACTTCACATTTATTCAGTTGCTTTACCCCTATTATTTATTAAAAGCAGAATGTGAAGCGTTGAAAGGGCGCGACAAATTGAAGCAGTTAGGGTGTAAATATTTTTGGATTTTGAATTGCTTCTAGCAAAATAATAATGGGTATGTGGTAATACTACCAAAGCTAAAGAATATTGTTTCAAGTTCCTTTTAGCAAGAATAGCTAATTAAAATCCTCACTTCAATATTATAACTTCACTGGTTTATTAATTGCTTTCAGAAGATTATAAAATTATTAAATAGACTGGAATATCTTGAATTTATATTATTTTGTTAGACATGAAATATATAAAATGGCTTTACTTTGTAAGTTTAAGATTACAGAATATAAGTATCCACTATAAAACTCAGGGCAACCGTCACTGATATTGAATTAACGGGTAGCCTGGATGTAGCGCAGCGA
>CAYNRB010000113.1:0-10033 GCA_964399475.1 uncultured Methylomarinum sp. | reverse complement strand
CACAATCCTAAACTTTAGGGGGTTTCAATTAGTGGATCTGTTTTGGTTTTGGGTCTTATATCATCAACGCCAAGATTTATAGTAGGATCTTTCTGAGCAATAATAATTTCAACACGTCTGTTCTTAGCCCTATTTTCACGGCTATCGTTAGGCACTAACGGTTGGGTATCCGCATAGCCTTCAACCACAATTCTGGTTCTGTCCGTACCCTTCTTTTTTAGCATAAATTGTGCAACTGTTACTGATCGAGAGGCAGCAAGTTCCCAGTTTGATCGAAACCAATCATTTGAAATAGGAATATTATCGGTATGCCCCGCTACATGAACAATCCCAGTTGTATCATTGACAGCCGAGGTTATTTTCTCCATTACAGGTTCAAACCCTGGTTTAAGAATGGCATCTCCAGAAGGAAAAGAACCTTTTTCATTAATACGAATAATTATTTTAAATTCTTCAGTTTCAACAGAAACTAAACCCCCTTGAATTTCTTGCTCCAAAGACTCCTCAATTTTTTCTGCCTGCTTTTTAATTTCTTCAATTTTAGCTTGGATGATCTTTTGTTTGACCTTTTTCATATCTTCTGCACTCACATCCAGTTGAGTAGATTTCTGAGTAGTCGATTGTTTAATTTCTTCAATTGGCGTTGGTTTGGTCTGAGCGGGAGAAAAATGCTGTGCAATAATGCTAGTGCCCATGGGTACTTCAGATGCTGGAATATCTCTTTGCACACCAAAAGCGGTGACCATGGATTCTGACATTCTTTTAAATTTATTAACATCCATCGTAGCAAATGACAATAGCAATACAAAAAAACACATTAATAATGACATCAAGTCTGCAAAGGTTGCCAGCCAGAGTGGTGCACCTGCGGGAGGACATTTTGGACATTCATCAACCATATTCGTTACCCTTCTTCAGTTGTCTTACGTTTTTTCTCAGAAATATATGAATTTAATAAGGCTTCTAACACTTTGGGGTTCATTCCTTCCTGAATACCTGAAATCGTATCCAGAATTAATTCCTTATTGGCTTTTTCATATTTCAAAACAGAGGCTAATTTATCAACCATGGGCAAAGCAAAACAGTTGGCCACCATGGCACCGTAGAGAGTCGTCAATAAAGCTACCGCCATTGCAGGCCCAATACTAGCCGGGTCAGACATATTGGCAAGCATTTGAACCAGACCCACCAAAGTTCCAATCATGCCCATTGCAGGTGCCAAATCTCCCACACCTTTCCACATATCTTGCCCAGCTTCATTTCGACTGACCATTTGATTGATTTCCTGTTGAAGCATTTTATTTACAAAAACTGGATCATGTCCATCTACACATAAACTAATGCCTTTTTTCATGAAAGGATTGGAAATTTCTTCGCCTTCCAGAGCAAGCAGACCATTTTTTCTAGCCACATCAGCTAAGCGAACAGCATCTTCAATAAGAACAGTGGGGTTTTCACTTTTATTTAAGAAAGTTTTTCCTAAAATCCCAAATGATCGAATGAAATCAGAGAGTGGAATCCGCATTAACGACACGCCAAATGTCCCACCGATGACTATTAGTAAAGATGGCACATTTACAAACAGCATGACGTCACCACCTGTTGCAATAGCGGCAACAATGATGCCTATGCCCAATAGAAAACCAACTAAGGATGCTATATCCATTTTAACCCTCTTTTTTCAAAATACTTACTGAATAATTAACAATTTTTAAATTAGTATAGCTACATTACAATGTAAAGTAGCCTTGATGTAGCGGAGCGAAATCAAGGAATTGCTTAGGAACGGAAAACAATTAATTTTTTGCATTGACCATTTTGTACTAACAATTTAATTCTAGTAGATGATTTAGATTTTATTTTTTAAATATCACATCTACTGCTTTAAAATTTAATAATATTTCACACAATTGTTGTTGCAGATTTTATAGTCAGTTGGTTTTAGGGAGCTGGAAATAAATAATCATCCATTATTGAGTAGAATTTTTGGTATTCGCTATAAACCCCAGGGAGAACATAGAAGACCGACAGCCACTCAGACATGCTATCAATGTAGCCTGGATGGAGCGTAGCGGAATCCAGGGGCAGTCGTATCATTCCTTCTCGAATTTCGCTACGCCACATCCAGGCTACCCGTTAATTCAATATCAGTGACGGTTGCCCTGGGTTTTATAGTGGATACGATTTTTGTTTGTCTTTGGTCGTGCAGCAATAGGCGCATAGCAAGCTATGTAACTGTTGCTGCATGATCGAAGACGGACAAAAAGACCAGCAAGATTGGATGATTATTTTTTTCCACCTCCCTTAGGAACGAGGATTTAATAATATCCGAAAGTTTGGCGCAGAATTTTTGTTTGTCATCTGTGTTGTAGAAACAGGCGCATAGCAGGCTACGTAACTGTTTCTACAACACAGATGACGGACAAAAATACAAGTCAAAATTCGGATATTATTTAATCCTCGCTCCTTAGTCGATAGAAAACTATAAAATTGCCTCAACTAACTAATATATCAGTAAGATCCCCAGATTTTACAGATAGAAACCCATAACAGAGACTACACAAACTAATTTCATTATTAATCAAAAAAATCAACTATGAACCACCCTGAATTCCCCTTATCTTCTACCCTTATATATCTTAATCATGCGGCAGTTGCCCCTTGGCCTAAACGGACTTCAGACGCTGTTAAAGCCTTTTCAGAACAAAATACCGAGTTTGGTTCTCACTATTATCTGGACTGGCTAAAAAAACAAAAACAATTACGCTGTCAATTACAAACACTCCTTAACGCACCCTCTAAAAGTGATATAGCTTTGGTTAAAAATACCTCAGAAGCCCTTTCTTTTGTTGCTTATGGTTTACCCTGGAACCCTGGAGATAATATAGTTAGTAGTCAGGAAGAATTTCCTTCTAATCGTATTCCTTGGGAATCCCTAGCTAATCAAGGCGTCGAGTTCAGACAAGCAGATTTAACCTCAGATTCATCACCAGAAGAAGCCCTGTTTAAACGAGTTAATTCAAATACAAAATTACTCACCATTAGTTCCATTCAGTTTGCAACAGGTCTTCGCGTAGATCTAGAAAGAATAGGCCATTTCTGCAAAGAAAATGATATTTTATTTTGTATAGATGCGATACAAAGTCTGGGGGCGGTTGAATTTGATGTGCAGGCTTATCAAGCAGACTTTGTGATGGCTGATGGTCATAAATGGATGTTCGGTCCAGAAGGATTAGGCGTTTTTTATACCACGCCTGAATCCCGTTCAAAACTTAAATTAACCCAATACGGTTGGCATATGATGGCAAATACGCATAATTATGAGAACAAAGCCTGGGAAATCCATCCTACTGCACAACGTTTTGAATGTGGAAGTCCGAATATGTTAGGTATTCATGCCTGGTCAGCCAGTCTTTCTCTGTTACTTGAAACAGGAATGAAGACTATAGAAGCAAGTGTTTTAGAAAATGTCGATTATTTAATGGATCTAATTGATGCGCATCCCGAATTATCATTAATTAATAATCAGCAAGCTAAACTAAAATCAGGCATTGTATTATTCAAACATAGAACTATTGATAATCAACTTGTTTATGATCATTTACAAGCTCACGGTGTGGTTTGTGCTCTACGAGGAGGTGGAATCCGCTTTTCTCCGCATTTTTACCACTCTAAATTTGAATTAAACCAGGCTATTGAAATCATGGATTCACTTTAGTCATTTTTATTGAATTTTTTTCATTCGAAGCTGATTCGCTAGAAAAATAGAGTAACTAAAATTTGAGCTAGCTGAGTTTCGGGAGGGAAATTCCAACTTAAAATGATCAAACACCAAGTTGTAGGAAGGTATTCGCTATAAGTTCAGCGGATAAAACTTCTGCTGTCAATCTAGCATCTTCTTCTGAAACACCTGCTTTTCTATATGCAGAATAGACTTTTGAAATCATCATTGTCATTTAAAAGACACCATAATATTAACTTATATACAATATAGTATTTATGTAAAATCAATAATACTTGCCGTATCTTGTTGGATTGCTACAACAGCTAAAAACTAACATTTTATACGAATGATATAAGTATCTATCAGATCTAGATTGTCAGTTAAAAAAATCAGCTGAAAAATTCTTAGTAAAGATAGTAGAATACTTTAGTAAAAATATTTATTCTATTTCTGGCATATGGAATTCCAAGATAATTCATATTGTACTTTTTTCTTTAACTTACTGGATTAATATGAGCTTAAACAACCTGTTACTTGATGAAGTTTTTATACAAAAAGTCGGATCAGTTAATGAACATTACCAAAAAAATGATATTATTCTAAAAGAAAATGATGATGGTATTGATCTGTTTTTAGTCTTAAGTGGTCAATTGCAGGTACGCACTACTTTAAAGACTGAAATTAATCATGAATTAGCTAGCGGTTTAAGTAAACTTGAAGTAGGCGATATTTTTGGAGAAATTGCTATTTTTGATAACGAACCTCGTACGGCTGAAGTCATTGCCTCAACTAATTGTGAAATCGTAAGAATTAATGGTTCGAAATTAATTCAATTCATGGATGATTATCCTGAAAAAGGTTATTTTATTATGCGAGATTTAATTTTCAATTTAATTGCAAATATACGTCAGAGTAATCTTCGTACAAAAACAATATTGGAATTGTACCTGAATCAACAAGCTTGCCATTAATATCAAGTTTGCTTAATTTTTAATTCCTACGCCTTTATGCAATAAAAACAAACTTAATAGTGCTAAAAAAAAAATAAATCCAATTGTCATTGCAAATGCAATCTGGATATTAATATCAGTTACACCGATTAATCCATATCTAAATGCATTGATCATATATAAAATAGGATTTGCCAAAGCTATTTTCTGCCATATTTCGGGTAACATTGATATTGAATAAAAAACCCCACCTAAATAACTTAAAGGTGTTAATACAAAATTAGGGATAATGGAAATATCATCAAAACTGTCTGCAAAAACAGCATTTATAAAGCCTGCCAGAGAAAATAAAGTGGCGGTTAATATGTAAACAGAAATAGTGATTTCTATGTTATTTACTTTAATATCTGTAAATAACAAGGAAATACCCGTTACAACTATCCCCACCAAAATCCCTCTAGTAATACCTCCGCAGACGTAACCCCACAATATCACTGAATTTGATACGGGGGAAACTAGCATTTCCTCTATATGACGCTGAAATTTTGTAGAATAAAAAGATGAGACTACATTGGCATAGGAGTGGCTGATAACCGACATTAAAATGATGCCTGGTACAATATAATCCATATAGCTTATACCATTAATACTGCCGACTCGATCACCAATTAGTTTTCCAAAAATAAGGAAATATAGTGAAGTAGTTATTGCAGGGGGCAATAATGTTTGCGGCCAAATGCGAGTATATC
Source organism: uncultured Methylomarinum sp. (assembly GCA_964399475.1). Classification (GTDB taxonomy): domain Bacteria; phylum Pseudomonadota; class Gammaproteobacteria; order Methylococcales; family Methylomonadaceae; genus QPIN01. The sequence continues at coordinate 4,610 of CAYNRB010000113.1, read as the reverse complement.
GACGTATTTCCTTGCTTAGGATAGTACGAAATGCGATAAAATTATTCATTAACCAGTTCCATAAAGAGTTGTTCCAAGCGATTTGTCTTGTTTTTCAGACTCAGCACTTCAATATTTTTTTCTGTTAATGCACTAAACAATGGATTTAGACTTTTATTTTTTGGCACTGATACGCCTAACGTTTTAGCTTCAATATGTTCAAATTCATATCCATCAATATGAGGGATATCAGAAATTGGTTTTGCCAAATCTAAAACAAAATAATCTTTTTTAACCTGGGTCAGCAATTCACTCATCCCTGATTTTTTGACAATTAAGCCATCATTAATAATAGCTATATTTTTACATAAACTCTCTGCTTCTTCTAAATAATGGGTGGTTAAAATTATCGTTGTCCCTTGTTGATTGACTTCTTTCATCATTTCCCACATTGAACGACGTATTTCTATGTCAACTCCGGCTGTCGGTTCATCTAAAATTAATAAACGTGGCGAGTGTACCATGGCTCTTGCAATCATCACGCGTCGTTTCATTCCACCTGATAATCGTCGTGATACTACGTTTCTTTTATCCCAAAGCGACATTTGTTTTAAACACTTTTCTGAATTTATTAAAGCTTGTTTTCTTGGTATTCCATAATAACCTGCCTGATTTAAAATGATATTTCTGACTGTTTCGAATTGATTGAAATTTATCTCCTGAGGCACTAAACCGATACAATTTTTGGCCTTGGCATTCTGTTTTTTTAAATCATATTCAAAGATTTTTACAGAACCACTGGTTTTGTTTATCAGAGAACTTATAATACCAATTGCAGTTGACTTCCCTGCCCCATTGGGTCCTAGCAATGCAAAAAAATCACCACTTTCAACTTCAAGATCAATTCCTTTTAAAGCCACAAAGCCATTACTATAAGTTTTTTTAAGATTTTGGATTGATAATGCATTCATAGCTATAATTACTTAACGTAAGGTTAGAAATAAGTTAAATTAACGAATTGAACTAATACATTAGACAAAATTTTGTTTTTTGATCTAGAGCGGACTAAAGTCCAGACTACAATACCCACCAAACCGAAGCTGATTAAGCTAAAATTGTCATGAAATATAAACCTAATGTAAGTTTGAATCATCAATAATTCTATCAGAATTTTTACCTCATTGACTTAAAAACAGGAACAAACCGTGCAAAATGATTTACCTTCAAGCGTTGCAGCTGTCGATTTAGGATCTAATAGTTTCCACATGATTGTTTGCAAGTTGGAAAAAGAAAAGTTACTCACAGTAGACCGTCTTAAGGAAATGGTGCGTCTTGCTTCAGGACTTGATCAAAACAAATATCTCAATGCAAAAACCCAGAATAAGGCATTGGAATGTCTGGAACGATTTGGCCAACGAATTCGTAATTTTCCTCCAGGTAGTGTAAGAATCGTTGGAACCAACACGCTGCGAACCGCAAAAAACTCTCAAGAATTTATAAAAAAAGCTGAAAAAGCATTGGGACATCCCATTGATATTATTGCCGGGATTGAAGAGGCCAGATTAATTTATCAAGGCGTAGCAAATAGTTTGGGGAGTAATGCTCGCTCACGATTTGTTATGGATATTGGTGGAGGGAGTACAGAATATATTATTGGCATCAATGATTTTGCTCATACTAAGGAAAGCCTTAATATGGGCTGTGTCACTGTCAGTAATCGATTTTTTAAACAGGGTAAAATCAGTAAAAAATCCTTTAAAAAAGCCACCTTGTATGTTCAGCAGAAACTCGAACCTTACCAACGAATGTTTAATTGTAAACAATGGGAAGAAGCTATTGGTGCCTCTGGAAGTCTTAGAGCCATTCATAAAGTTGTAATTGCGACACAAATGAGTAATAACGGTATTACCCGTGAAAGTTTGGATAAACTGGTCGAACATATACTTAAATGTAAGCATATTAATGAATTGAATCTTCCTGAACTGAGTGAGGAACGTTTACCGGTTTTTTTAGGAGGGGTAGCCATTATTTATGCCACTTTTCTACAATTGAATATTGAACAGATGACAGTGTCTGATGGTGCACTACGTGAAGGTCTAGTTCATGATTTATTAGGCCGAATTTATGACCATGATATTCGCTCTAAAACCGTGGAAACTATTGCAGAACATTATCTTACTGATAAGCATCATTCTGAACGTGTTACACAAACCGTGAATTATATTTTAAATCAACTGGATAGTAGTTGTTGTACAGAAAATACTAAAGCCATCACCCAGTTCATGAATTGGGCGGTCAGTTTACATGGGATTGGTCGAAATATTGCTCATAGCCAATATCATAAACATAGCGCTTATATTATTGAGAATGGTGATTTTGCCGGATTTTCCCGTCAAGACCAGGTTTTATTGTCCACTATAGTTCTGACACATCGTAAAAAATTCTCACTGGCACATTTTAAAAAACTCCCAACTCCCTGGAATTTTGATGCCCCTTATTTAACTATAATTTTACGTTTAGCTATTTTATTGCATCGTAATCGACACACTTTAGAAGCCCCTGTATTTAAAATATCTATTCAGCCTTCAGAAATTCAGTTGGATTTTGCTAACCATTGGTTGGAGAAAGCCCCATTAACTCGAACAGACCTTGAAAAAGAAGCAAAACATCTTGATGCTGCTGGTTTTTCTCTGAAATTTGCATAAGCAATGGAATTCAAATATCTTAAGTTATTTAACCCACCTTCTTATCAGCTATCATTCGACTATCAACAGTTTCATAGCTTACTATGCACCTGTTGATAGTTGAATAATTTCCATTCCTAAATGATAACGCCTTTACGATTTATATTTTTTAATTTGACTGCCCTGCCCTGTCTATTGGCATTCATTTTATTTTATGCGAGTGAAAATACAGCTATCACTCAAAGCAATTGGACGCTCACAAAAGCTGATATTCAAAGAGCAAAAACTATTGTCAGTAATAGCGCATCAAAAAAAAGAAAAACCATAAAATTGAATCAGAAAGATCTTAATATTGCCTTAAGTTATCTTTTAAATTATTACAAGCAGAATGCGTCACATATTACTATTAAGGATAACCTGTCGATCTTTAAGATAGCTTTGTTCACTGATAATTACTTTGGAAAGTATCTTAATTTTAGTTTTAAGTTGACAAAGCAGCATGGCTACCCTGTTATTAACTCTCTGCAAATTGGACAAATCAAGATAGCGGATGAATTCGCAGGATTAATTCTAGAAAACCTTATTAAATATTCACCTTTAAATGAATATTATATTCTTGCCGCCCAACATGTTAGGAATATTGATATAAGCACTGATGGCGTCACTATTGCTTATATCCCCTTCCCTGATTCAGAAGAGAAACTAGGATTTAATAACAAAAGTCTACAATCGGTGATTTTTTATCAGCAACAAATTACTAATATCATTGCTCAACATGACCCAAAAAAGCGAATAGCACTGGATAAGCTCTTGCAACCCTTATTTAAAATCGCCTATCAACGTTCTACTCTGGATAACGCCATCGAAGAAAATCGTAGTTTACTGATCGCCATGAGTAGCTATGTAAACAAAAAACAAATTCAAGCTTATTTACCTTTTGATATCAACCCAAATGCTTATCAACCACGTTCAATTTTTTTATATAAACGAAAAGACATGGTTCAACACTTTATGATTTCAGCCTCCCTGGCTGCAGCAGGCGCAGAATCACTTGCCTATATGCTAGGTCAGGAAAAAGAGTTAAATGATGCCAAAAAAGGCAGTGGTTTTAGTTTTATTGATTTAGCCAGTGACCGAGCAGGTTTAGAATTTGGAAAAACCGCTGTTTTATCAAATAAACAGGCGAGAGCCTTGCAAAAAAACATGCTTAAAGTTAAAAACTATTCTGCATTTATGCCTGATGTTAGAGATTTACCTGAAAACATGTCTAATCAAGATTTTAAAAATAAGTTTGAGTCTGTTTATAGTGCTAAATATCAAAATATGCTTAAAATAATTGATACGCGGATAGCGAAATTGGCTATCTATAAAAAAGATTAAATACTATCTCAGTTAAGGATATTATATTTATTACTGTGATTTGGTTTATATATACACCTCTTTCTATATGCTTTAAAAAATAGTTTATATGCATGTGTAGGCTCATGAAAAGTATGAACTTAAAACAATCTCATTTATAAAAACGTAATTTTATCGATTTTCATTTGTTTTAAATTACTTTTATCTAGTTTTTTAAAAACTTAATAGTGACTTTTTTTGTCACTTTAACGCAGTATTTAACAGCATATATTTGATGCTTGCTATTTCTTTAATATAAATATATTACCAAAATTAGAAAACATGTATTTAAGTCACTGTTATATATGATACATTCAACAATCATTAATTTTAATGATTTTGGCATCATTTATGCTTACATATGAATGAAGATCAAATTCATCAACCCGTATATAGGAAACTAACTATGAATAAAAAACAACAAGGTTTCACCCTTATCGAACTGATGATCGTTGTTGCGATCATTGGAATTCTGGCATCTATTGCCATACCTGCATATAGAGATTATATCGTACGCTCAAAAACTTCTGAATTAGTGAGTTTTGCTGG
>CAYNRB010000112.1:0-10116 GCA_964399475.1 uncultured Methylomarinum sp. | reverse complement strand
TGCAGGGCAGCTACGTTTTTAGTTCTATTTTATTGCTTGCAGGATTTAGGTGATAAGTAAATGTATCTATATTTTAAGGTTTTAGAAAAATTTGTTTTAAAAATATCTGCATGCGTTGCCACGAATCTTTATCTGCAATAGCGTTATAAGCCAAGGGCATATTAAACTGTTTGGCAATTTTATCAGCATCTGGGTTAGTAAAGCTGTGCTTTACACTGGGATAATTATAAAATTCAAGATCAGCTTCTGCATCTTTCATTTCCTGTTTAAGTGAGACAATTTGTTCTGGGGTAACAAAAGGATCGTCAGCTCCATTGAATACCAGTATTTTTGCTTTGACTAGCTTTGGTTTCGCCCGTGTGGTTGTAGATACAGAACCATGGAAGCTAACTACACCGGCTAAATCTGCACCTGCTCTAGCCATATGTAAAACAGTTCCTCCTCCAAAACAATAACCAATAGCTGCTATTTTATTCGCTTGAACAGTAGCCTGTTTTTTTAGCAACTGCAGGGCAACATTAAAACGGTTTTCTGTGGTTTTGAAATCAGCGATTGCTGCTTGCATGAATTTTTGCGCGTCAGCAGGATGCTCGGCTAGTTTGCCGGTGCCATACATGTCTAGTGCAAATGCCGTATATCCCATTTTTGCCAGCATATCAGCCCTTTTTCTGGCATAAGCATTATGCCCCCACCATTCATGCACTACTAAAATGCCGGGACGTTTGCCGACTATTGCATCATCGTAGCTTATGTATCCTTGGAAAGATTCTCCTGCAATGTGGTAATTGATGATTTCGGAATGGATTTCTGCTTTAAGCGTGGTTGTCAGACAGGCAAGAATACAGAAAAATAAAGTGGTTAAACTATTAAAGTTTTTCATGGGTATTATTTGTATTTAATAGGGGTAAGTTAGCGAACGTGACTATCTGATAGAGTTTTTATCTGAAAAATCTTCTGCTTCTTTGTACGTTAAAAATAAGTACTGTAATATTCTATGAACTCTTTTTTTGGCTAAAATTTTTCCATATAAAATAAACCAATAAGCAGAATAATAGCCATGTCGAAACCAGGTAGCCAACTACACCATCATAATAACTACTGACGAGGAAGTAATATTCAGAGTTTTCATTAGTGTTGAAAAAATCTTTTGAGATTTTAATTTGCCATACCCAGGTGGCATGGCAGCCAATACATATACCAATACTGTTTGATAATTGAGTTCTAATTACAGCCAGAAACATACCAACTGCTAATAAGCCAATGAATGCAGAGGTGATCTCTGGATTTAACAGATTTGTAAAGGCTTCTGCCATTAGCTCAAAACCACTCGCGAAGGTGAGTTCTTCATAAGGAATATGAGTTTTTGTTTTAACGAAATGGAAGGCGGCGTAATAGCTGGAACAAATTATCACTGCTAAGCCAGTAGCCATTTTTTTTTGTAACCCAGCAAGTAAAATGCCACTGAATAAAGGTTCTTCACCAAGGGAGATTAACGTTGCCAATAAGAATGCCAGGGATATTTTTAATACCATTTTGCCTGGAGTCCATTGTTTTTCTATATCAAAAATACTTACCTCAAGTGCGTATAAAACTAGCAGGACTGGCATCAAGGTTATGAGACCAAGGATGAAACCTAATAATACCTGTTTAATAAAAATACGTTTGGGTGCAAATCCTACATCTGCCCAGGTAAGTTTTAAATATCGCCTTATTGGGAAGATACTCAATAATAAAAAAACTTGAGCTGCTTTGCTGACAATTTTCCGCATAGAAATGACATCGCCAGCTATTGTGAGAAAACAGTAGCTTAGTGCTGCCGATAAGGCCGCAAAAAATAATAAAATTAGTAATGGAATGAGTGCATAGTAACTGGTTTTTAATATGCCATAATTCATTAAATATAGTCTCCCCATAGCATTTGTATGGCTGACAATGCGGCTAATGAAGCTGTCTCTGTTCTTAGAATCCTATTTCCCAGTCGGACGGGTATAAAACCAGCAATAATAGCAAGTTTTCTTTCTTGCTCGCTAAATCCGCCTTCTGGGCCTGATAAGAGTGTTACATGCATAGTCTCTGGTTTTAGAGTGTTCAATGAATTTTCTGAATAGGGGTCTAAAAATATTTTGAGATCTTTTTGTTTTTCAACCCAGGTAGGTAGAGTTTCAATATCACTAAGTTTGGGTAGTATTGTGCGACTGGATTGTTCGGTAGCATGTTGTACAATATTTCGCCAGTGTTGTAGTTTTTGATGTTTTTTATTTGTTTTAAATTTTATTACACAACGTTCAGTTATTATAGGGGTAATACTATTAACCCCCATTTCTACAGATTTCTGTACGGCCCAATCCATTTTATCTCCGCGAGATATGCCTAGCCCCATTGTAATATTTAGAGGGGATTCAACACTTCTATCTATAAATTCCTTGATATTTATAATCACGCTTTTACGACTTACTTCACTGATTGTACACAAATACTCACCGCCCCGACTATTAAACAAGGTGAGTGTCTGTTGCTTTTTTAATCGAAGTACAGCGCGTACATAGTGGGCATTATCTTCTTCAAGATTAATTTTCTGGCCTACATTTAATATTTCAGACGTATATAATCTGGAAATTCTCATGATTTGTTTTTTGAATTATTTCTGGAAGTGTTTTTGGGTTGTGAGTAAAGGGGGGGGTAAATTATGTCATTTCTAAACAATAGATTATGAGGCTGCAAGTTTGGGTATCTTATCAAGAAAAACGCGGTAAGGTAACCTAACATCTTTTTCTCAATCAGCGTGTTGTTGGGTTGCGTTGTTTCGCTGTGCTAAAAAAGCTAATCCAAACTACCTTTCTAAGGTGTTGCTCATTAAATTTTTATTTCTTAAGTAAACAATATCAGACTATTGTCTGAATAACATTAATCAATTAAAGACATTATTACAAAATGGAATGGTGATTCTAAAATTGACGTCGCATAAAAAAGGGGCTGCTAGGCCCCTTTTTATAAATTGAATGGAAATCATTAAATTTAATAACGATAATGATCTGGCTTATAAGGGCCTTCAACAGGAACGTTAATATAGCTGGCCTGTTCAGATGTTAGCTCAGTTAAATTCACGCCGAGTTGTTTTAAATGGGAACGTGCTACTTTTTCATCAAGTTTTTTCGGTAAGATATAAACTTTGTTTTCATAATTTGAATGGTTCTTCCATAATTCTATTTGGGCAAGTACCTGATTACAAAAAGAGTTAGACATCACAAAGCTTGGGTGACCGGTTGCACAGCCTAGGTTGACCAAACGCCCTTCGGCTAAAATTATCAGTCTTTTTCCATCAGGAAAAATGACATGATCCACTTGAGGTTTTATATTTTCCCAAGTGTATTGGCGTAAAGAAGCAATTTCAATTTCAGAATCAAAATGACCAATATTGCATACAATTGCCTGGTCTTTCATCGCTGCCATGTGATCATGGGTAATGATATTAAAATTGCCCGTTGCAGTAACAAATATATTTGCCTGTGAAGCGACTTGATCCATTGTTACAACACGATAACCTTCCATAGATGCTTGTAATGCACAAATTGGATCAATTTCGGTAATCCATACAGTTGCACCTAAACCACGTAGAGATTGTGCGCAACCTTTTCCTACGTCACCATAGCCACAAACTACAGCAATTTTACCGGCAATCATGACATCTGTGGCACGTTTGATGCCATCTACTAGAGATTCTCGGCAACCATATAGATTGTCAAATTTTGATTTGGTTACAGAATCGTTAACATTGAAGGCAGGTGCTTTTAACGTGCCGTTATTAACCATTTCATAGAGTCGTAAAACACCTGTGGTTGTTTCTTCTGAAAGACCTTTGACATCAGCCATTAGTTCAGGGAATTTTTTGTGCATCATTACCGTTAAATCGCCACCGTCGTCCAGAATCATATTGGGACGCCAGTTATCAGGACCAACGATAGTTTGTTCTATGCACCATTCTGCTTCTTCTTCTGTTTCACCTTTCCAGGCAAAGACAGGCACATCGGCTTGAGCCATTGCGGCAGCAGCATGGTCTTGAGTAGAGAATATATTACAAGATGACCAGCGAACTTCTGCTCCTAAATTTGTTAAGGTTTCAATTAATACGGCAGTCTGAATAGTCATGTGAAGACAACCAGCGATTCGGGCATCTTTTAAGGGTTGTTGATCGCCATATTCTTCACGTAAGGCCATCAATCCTGGCATTTCTGTTTCTGCAATATTGATTTCTTTACGTCCCCAGTCTGCCAGTGTTAAGTCGGCCACTTTAAAATCTTGTGAATTCATTTTTTTTCCTGTTGTTTTTAGCAATTGGTAGGGTTTTCCTAAGGCAGTGATAAAAATATTTCGCGCGGTCACGGATTTCTAACGGTTGGTTTTTGCCAATAGACTTGGTTGCCGAAACATTTGCGTAGCTAGTTATGCGCTTGCTTCAGCGCTGTGCTATCGACAAAAATCAACCAGTTAGAAATCCGCAGCTGTGATCGCGCGATGTAATAAGTACCCAAGCATAATTAATTTAACATTTTACTTGTCTTTTTTTCCATCTTCAGCGTTGCATAAATAGTTACGTAGCTCGCTATGCGCCTATTTATACAACACTGAATATGAAAAAATTCCTGCGTAAAATTAGTTAAAATTAATTATACTTGGGTACTTACATGTAACACAGGGTTTGGTTTCTGCTTAAAAATTTATTATTCTTAAGTTCTATTAGTCAGGGCAGAAGCTCGGCTGTATTTATAGGCCAGCTGCGTCTTTTAATGCATCAACCTTATCAGTTTTTTCCCAGCTAAATGATTCTTCAGTTCTGCCAAAATGACCATAGGCTGCAGTTTTTTGATAAATGGGTCGTAATAAATCCAGTTGAGCAATCAAACCTTTAGGTCTCAGATCAAAATGCTCTCTGATAATGGTAACCAGTTTATCTTCGCTAATTTTTCCAGTGCCAAAAGTTTCGACACCAATAGAGGTAGGCTCAGCAACTCCAATTGCGTATGAAACCTGGACTTCGCAACGTTCTGCTATACCTGCCGCAACAATGTTTTTGGCAACATATCTTGCCATATAAGCGGCAGAACGATCTACCTTGGAAGGGTCTTTTCCAGAAAATGCACCACCACCATGTCTGGCCATGCCGCCATAAGTATCTACAATAATTTTACGACCGGTCAATCCACAATCTCCAACAGGGCCGCCTATAATAAATTGCCCAGTAGGATTAATGAAATATTTAGTTTCTGAATGCAGCCATTCTTTAGGTAATGTTGGTAGTATTATTTCATCCATGACAGCTTCTTCTAACTGCTTACCTCCTACTTCAGGAGAATGTTGAGTAGATAGGACAACTGCATCAATGGCTACTGGTTTATGGTTTTCATAGCGAAAAGTAATCTGACTTTTTGCATCGGGACGTAACCAGGGTAGTGTGTTGTTTTTACGAATTTCTGCCTGACGTTTAACCAGTCTATGGGAAAAGGTAATCGGGGCAGGCATTAAAACATCCGTTTCGTTGCTCGCATAACCAAACATCAGACCTTGGTCTCCAGCACCCTGCTCATGATTATCACTGTCATTAACACCCATGGCAATATCTGATGATTGTTTGCCGATGGCATTTAGTACAGCACAGGTTTTTCCATCAAAACCTACTTCACCATTGTCGTAGCCAATTTCACAAACTACTTTTCTGACCAATTCTTCAGTATCTACCCAGGCATTGGTTGTTATTTCTCCCGCAATCACAACCATGCCGGTTTTAACCATGGTTTCACAGGCAACTCTAGATGCGGGATCTTTCTCAAGTAAGGCATCAACAATGGCATCAGAAATTTGATCAGATACTTTATCGGGGTGGCCTTCCGAAACAGATTCAGATGTAAAAATAAAATTACTGCTCATGGTAATACCTCAAAACTAAATCTCTGATATGAAAAAGGCCGTTAATACGGCCTTATGAAAATGGTGGGCCCTCCCAGACTCGAACTGGGGACCTGCCGATTATGAGTCGGATGCTCTAACCAACTGAGCTAAGGGCCCTAAACTGTAGTTTAGAAAAAAACTAGTTAACTTTATTTCTATTTAATACCTAATGGAGAAAGCTACTTACTTGATTCTTTAGTTGGATTATTTTTATGGAATTTAAATTAATAAAGTTAATTTGCAATAAATTTATCTGTTACTAAGAAAAGCATATTATATTTCACCATCAAGGAAGCATCTTAATTGCTCTGATCGGGATGGGTGGCGTAATTTTCTTAATGCTTTTGCTTCAATTTGACGAATTCTTTCGCGCGTGACATCAAACTGTTTTCCAACTTCTTCTAGTGTATGGTCAGTATTCATATTAATACCAAAACGCATTCGTAAAACCTTTGCCTCTCTAGCAGTCAAGCCGCTTAATACGTTCTGGGTTGATTCGCAAAGCCCAGCGATTGTAGCAGATTCTACAGGAGAAAGTACTTTTCCATCTTCGATAAAGTCGCCTAGATGAGAGTCTTCATCATCTCCAATAGGCGTTTCCATGGATATTGGCTCTTTTGCAATTTTTAAAACTTTGCGAACTTTATCTTCTGGCATTTCCATTCGTTCTGAGAGCTCCTCAGGGGTCGCTTCTCTGCCTTTTTCTTGAAGTATTTGTCTTGAAACGCGATTAAGTTTATTGATAGTTTCAATCATATGCACAGGAATGCGTATGGTTCTGGCCTGATCAGCAATTGAACGGGTGATTGCTTGTCTGATCCACCAGGTAGCATAGGTTGAAAATTTATATCCTCTGCGGTATTCAAATTTGTCAACTGCTTTCATCAGTCCAATATTGCCTTCCTGGATTAAATCTAGAAATTGTAATCCACGGTTTGTATATTTTTTAGCAATAGAAATGACCAGTCTTAGGTTGGCTTCAATCATTTCTTTTTTAGCGCGCCTTGCTTTGGCTTCACCAACTGAAAGACGGCGATGAATGTCTTTAATATCAGGGATTGTGACATACTGAGACTTTTCCGTTTGTATCAGTCCTTTTTGTGCTTTTCTTATATCCGTCTCATTTTCTTTCAAAAATTTAGAATAGCTTTGCCCATTTAAATAGGGGTTTAACCATTTTGTGTTTGTTTCATTGTTAACAAAGGATGAAATAAAATCCTTGCGAGGCATTTTGGCTTTTTTTACACAAATTTCAATAATAATTTTTTCTTTCTTTCTAATCTCATCAATTATTATTCTGAATGCGGCATGCATTTTTTTTAAATAATGTGGCGACCATTTGAATTCAGAAAAAACAGTAGCCAAATCTTCAAATGCTTTCTCAGATTTTTCATGACTATATCCGTTTTTTGCAATTGTGTCAGAAGTAATCTTAAAAACGAGCCTTAACTCTTCAACTTTTTCTTTTGCTTCTTCGTAAGTCACCCCTTTTTTGACTTCCTCCTCGTCATCATCTGTGGAAGATGTTGCGGCAGCAGTTGGGGCTTTGGGATCAAACTCAGGTTGGTTTAAATCTATTAAATCAATAATCAGATCATTCAGTCTAATGCTTGATTCTTCGTCTAAAATTGAGTCAAAAGACTCTATAAAGGATGCAACAACAGGTTTTGATCGAGCAAGCGCATGAATAATATGTCGTTGGCCTACTTCAATTCTTTTTGCTATTTTTAGTTCTTCCTCTCTTGTTAGCAGTTCAACAGATCCCATTTCTCGCATATACATGCGTACAGGGTCTGTGGTTCTTCCAAACTCACTATCTACCGATGCAAGTGCTGCTACTTCAGCGGCAGCTTCGTCGTCGTCAGATGTTACTGCAGAATCCGATGTTAACAATGAGTCTGCGTCTGGCGCAACCTCATTAACCTGAATTCCCATATCAGAAATCATTCCAATGATGTCTTCAATTTGCTCAGGATCAACAATATCGCTAGGTAAATGGTCATTAACCTCTGCGTAGGTTAAATAGCCTTGTGCCTTGCCTTTTATTATTAACTGTTTAATTTGAGATTGTTGTTGTTCTTGATTCATTCTTCACTCACAAAATACATTCAACGCCTAGTCTGTCGAACAGGAAATTATAGCATAAATTTATGTGTTTGTTGTCTTTTTAATTTGCAGATCTGTGCAGGATAGTGTGGATAAATTGGAGTAGTGTGTTTGTATGACCAGCTTGATTAAATAATGAAAGTGGTGTAGAGGGTATGTAACCAATGAATTAAAGGGGTGAATATTGAATTATTAATATCGCGTGGAGGGTATTGAAAACTGAATTATGAATGTTTCTTGGGTGCTAAATTTTAGGTAAGATGCAGATTGTGCTTGAGTGTAGTATCTTAGCAGAAGAAATTTTTCGTTGTTAAGGTGGAGGTCGTTGCTTGAAAAAGATTAAAGACCTTCCATCAATAAAATAATGATGAAAGGTCTTAACAACTTATTCTGTGTAGTTGTTTTGGTATCTTGTTACGCCTTGCAGTGCAGCAGCATTTTCTGAAAGTGACTCGGTGCTTCTTTCCCAATGCTCAGTTTCGCGAGCTTTTAAAGTCATAACTAAGACTACAGTTATTACACCCATTACTACTGCTAGTGGAATCCAGTTGCTTTTTTCTGCTTGTTCAGCCATTGATAAATCCTCTTAAGTGTTATTATTAATAATATTAATTAGTCCCTTTTATACAAAAGGGAAGCAACTCACATATTATGTAAAGTTGCATGTCGAGTGAATAATTATTTTTGTTCGACGGGGCTATTTTAAACATAATCAAAGGTTTTGTGTCAAAAAAATTATTAAAATTATTTATAAATAGTTGTTTATCTGCGTGATAAATGCTCTTTTTTGGATATGGTTTTTATTCTTGGGGCGTTGATTTATCTGACTTTATAGGGTGTTGAGTAAGCCTAGTCTAGGCGGAATTTGCTTTACTGTTATTTTTTTAATTATGGAAGGCAATCTATGTTTTTTCGTAAGAATTGGCAGACGGATGCGTAATTTCATTTTTTATGAGCAGCACACAAAGCAGATTAAAATGAATGAATTTTATGTTTTGAAATTATTACTGTTCAGATTTAGTTGGATGATCATGAATGTATCCTTATAACGACCTCTTTCAACAATCGGATGCCACATTCATTGAAAATATCGGTCAAAATTCCTATCATTCGAAACCAAACTGCAAGCACTTGAAGGTAGCCCAATTAACACCTACATTGCCAAAGGCAAAGGTGAAAAGAAAAATAAATTCTCGTTAGAGAATTGCAGAGCGTAAACCTGTCAAGGCAGGCTTCACTTATCATGAAAGGAGCGATACTTTTTCATGCGTAGATCCGTAAATTCTGGAAATAGTGAAGCAGGGAAAAAAGAAAGTGACGGGTAGATTTTCACTGGTCTGTGCGACTCATTAGTACTAAAAAATAACGTAAGCGATATTCTGGGGAGGGGTCTTCTAAAAAATTAGGAATAGGAAAATTAACCTACCAATACAGGAGCAATAGGGATAAAAATCAGAAGAAAATAGAAATTTAACAAAAGAACATAAGATAGGCGCTAATGAATAATTATAATCTAATATAGATAAAACCCTATACTCAGAACTCCTGACCTCGGAATTTGTTAAAAACACTTTAGATAATTTAAATACTATTTAAAATCATTCGTTTACAAATATAATAAGTAAGATAAATCAGATAATATAGTTTTTATGTGAGAAAAGACCATGACACCAGTTTATAAATATTTTACCTTGTGGTCTCGGAAATAAATTATCAAAACTAATAATTATCAATGATTTGAAAAGCTAATTTATCATTTTCATGAGATGTAAATATTTTTTTGGTCTCATAATAAATCTACGAGATCAGGTATTCTGATACTACATTTTTGCATTTGACTAAATTGTTTGTTCCTGGGTAGGTAGCTAGGAGCCTGTCCGAGAACAGCAATCTTTAAAAAACCAGCATAACATATAGTGTTAAAATTTAATTTAAACACTATATGTTGTGTGTCAACTCAGTAAGATGTTAGTTCTCGGACAGCCTCCTAGTGCTGGATACTTTTATCTCGTGCTTAAAATCAGGGAAACGGAGCGATAGCGGAGTGATGATTTTTAGTCCGCGGTA
>CAYNRB010000111.1:0-10139 GCA_964399475.1 uncultured Methylomarinum sp. | reverse complement strand
CGATTACCACATATCAATGATTTAGAGTAGAAAAAGTCACGAAGATGGGTTAAGTTGTGTGGAAATAGATGATTGGACTCCCTACCCCTAAACAGGTGGAGTAATATAGTTGCTTTCAAACAAAATATATTATGGAGTGAAGATTATGAAGAATACTACGATTGGTGTTGATTTAGCAAAAGAAGTTATTCAAGTTTGTACTTATACAAACAAAAAAGTGCATTCCAACCAAGAAATGGCATATAACGATTTTCTTCTCTGGTTTTTTAACACAAAACCCACTCTGATTTTATTTGAAGCTTGCGAGACATTCAATTATCCTAGAAAAATCAGTTGGGCGCGGGTATTTCTAGGATGATTGATATTGTCAAGAATGCTTTTTTAGCAATGAGCTGATAATCATGCTGACAGAGAGATTTTATGCGAGTGAACAATTAATATGTCCGGTATGTAGAAAAATTATTCAAGCAAAAATTGTTTTGACGAAAAGAGTACTTAAAAAATGCTGTTTAGAGCATGGTCAGTTTAATGCTATTTTATCCAGTGATATTGATTTTTGGTTAAAAAGTTTAAGTTATACCAAGCCAGGTGCAAAGCCATTGGCTTAATCGACTTCAGTTTTTTTCTCTTAAGTCTCTACTCCGTAATATTACATAATAATTACCCAATTCAATGTGTAATAAAACGTTAACACATAATTACCAAGACTCAATCTGAAATATTTTAGTATAGGTAATAACAAACCTATTCTAAATGCTAAGCACTAAAAGTAAGGATTTTCAGCCTTCAGTTACTTTTTTCTTGCCTCTTCTAGATGTTGAAGACATGCGTTTCTTGCTTTTGGCTTTTTTAACAAAGGCTTTATCCATAGTTGAAATGTTTAATTGTTGACCAGCCACTCTTACTTTTTTCAATTCTTGGAATAATTCTTTTGGCATGCCGGCTGGTAATTCAACTGTACTGTAATTTTCTTCAATTTTAATGCGAGCGATATGGTCACCATCTATTCCTGTTTCGTTAGCAATGGCTCCCACAATATTGCCAGGTTTAACGCCGTGTTTATTACCCACTTCAATGCGGAATAGCTCCATTTTTATAGTAGAAGTACTACTTCTACTACTACGTTTGGGGCTGTTTTGACTGCGAGGGTTATTACGTTCTGTTCTTTCTTGTCGTGTGTTTCGTGTGGGTCTTTTAGGGATTTCTTTAAGTAGTAAGGGTGTATCGCCTTGAGATATCTTGGCAAGAGCAGCGGCTATTTCAAGTGCGGGTACATCATGCTCAATTTGATATTGTTCAATCAGCTGAGTAAAGAAGCTGAGTTCATCTGTGACTAATGTATCGGTAATACGTTGTTTGAAACGTGAAATTCTGGCGTTATTAATATATTCGGTTGAAGGCAGGCTCATTTCTTCAATTTTTTGCTTGGTTGCCCTTTCAATATTGCCTAATAAACGTCTTTCTCTAGGGGAAACAAATAAAATTGCATCACCCGTGCGTCCAGCACGCCCCGTTCTACCTATACGATGAATATAAGATTCCGTGTCATAGGGAATATCATAATTAACGATATGCGTAACACGATCGACATCCAGTCCTCTGGCAGCAACATCCGTTGCGATCAGGATATCCAGTTTTCCTTGTTTTAAATGATTAATAGCTCTTTCACGCAATTGCTGAGACATATCACCATTAATGGCGGAAGCTGAATGTCCTCTTGCTTCCAGTTTTTCAGCCAATTCAATGGTTGCAGTTTTGGTGCGCACGAAAATAATCATGCCTTCAAAATTTTCAGCTTCCAGAATCCGAGTTAATGCGTCCAGTTTATGGGTGCCGCTTACCAGCCAATAGCGTTGACGTATATTTTTTGCTGTGGTGGTTTTATCTTTAATCGTGACTTGTTCAGGATTATTAAGATATTTTTGGGCAATTTTGCGGATCACGGTAGGCATGGTTGCAGAAAAAAGAGCAATTTGTCTTTTCTTGGGTATTTGCTCTAGAATCCATTCAACATCATCAATAAAGCCCATGCGCAACATTTCATCTGCTTCATCAAGAATCAGTGTGGTTAACTGATTTAATTTTAGCGTGCCTTTGCGCATATGATCCATGACACGGCCAGGCGTGCCCACTATGACATGAACTCCACGTTTAAGTTGACGTAATTGAATGCTATATTCTTGTCCACCATAGATAGGTAAAACATGAAAGCCTTTTAATTTAGAAGCATAGCCTTGAAATGCCTCTGCAACCTGAATAGCCAGTTCGCGCGTTGGTGCTAGAACCAGAACCTGAGGCGATTTTTGCTTTAGGTCAATGGTCGATAAAATAGGTAATGCAAAGGCTGCTGTTTTTCCTGTTCCGGTTTGAGCTTGTCCTAATACATCTCTTCCTTCCAGCATAAATGGGATGATTTGCGCCTGAATGGGAGACGGTGTTTCATATCCAATGCTTTTGATCGCTTCTAAGACGGGTTCGGCTAGAGCTAAATTTTGGAAGGAGGGTAACGGCGTATCGTTTTCGGTCATTCAAATACCTGTAATATATTAAGAGCAAGATCAATAAAAAATAAACAACCGTTAATTATACTACAACTTAATAATATTTTTTAATTAAGATTAATCGTTAGCTGAGTGTAGTCAAATTCTGTTAATCAACTATACTTTCTGACATAAATAAATTGAATTAAAAAAACCTTTTTTATCTGCAACGCTTACGAAATTTATTGGACATATTGAGACGTTAGCTTAGGATTTTTTGTTTGTATTCAACTAACAATGGATGTGTGTAGGTAGAATAATGCACTAGGACAGGAGCCCGTAGGTAGAATAATGCAGGAGCAATTATTAAGACTTGGAACAGGCGCTAACAGACTATGAAGCAGATGCCACAACGCGGAATAAGGATAATAATATGAGTAATGTTATACGATTCTTATTGTTTTAGTATAAGTCAATTATTCAAGTCATTTTATACCCATTAGGGTTTCAATACAGTGATTTTAAGGTTTTAAGATGATTGTATTGATTCTGATAAAAAATATTTCTCTCTCCTGATAAAACATCATATGATTTCTCATCAGCCCATCAGAAAAACCTTGTTAAGCTGTTTTTTGTTGTTTGCTCTAGTGCCAATGATTTTAATAGTTATGATGAGTTATTATCAGTCCACTGTTTCTATTAGTAAGACTGTATCTCAACAATTACAGCAGGCAACTATTACTCAGACCAGGGTTCTGGAAAGCTGGTTTAAATCGCGTTTTATAGATTTAATGGGAAAAGCAAATGAGATACAAACGCGTGAATTACTAAGTGATTTGATATTGGAGTCACAGCAAAACCAGCTATTAATTACACAACATGATAAGAAACCTCAAGAAATATGGACCATAGATAGAGAGAAACATAATTTAATTAGACAGGTTGAAAATCATGATTACATGGATGATTTATACTTGATCGATAGGCATGGAAATATTATTTTTACTGCGCGTAACACGTTAGAATTAGGTGCTAATCTGTTTGCGGATCCATTAAAGCATACTCACTTTGCAGAGTCCGCTAAACTCAGTTTAGAAAATAAACAGACGTTATTTAGCGGTCTGGAGCAGCTACAGCAGAATAATGACTTATTATCAGGTTTTATCATAACCCCTATCACTGATAATCAGGGACAAAATAGTGGGTTATTGGCTATTCAGCTAAATTATCAGGGTATATTTAAGACTTTTAATACTTTTCTTCAAAAGGATAATCCACTTAACTATTATTTGGTTGGATCGGACGGAACGCAGCCAATCATTATAAACAAGAATCATGGGGATGTTCTCAGCAGGGAAATTCAGTCTCGACAAATTAATTTCTGGCAACAGGCACAGCTCAGACCAGAAAATCAGCAAGATATTCAGGCAACTACTACTGAATACACAGGCACTGCGGGTCAACAAATTCTTTTAACTTATAATTTTGTTGATTTACCGGGTGTTGATTGGATACTGATTAGTGAAATAAACAAAGATCACGCATGGGTAGCCGTCAGTCAGTTCAATCAAGAAATGATTGTGTTTATTATTTTAACTGCAATTGTTCTATTCGGTTTGGCGTTTTTTTTGTCGCAACGATTCAGTAGGCCGCTAGTTGATCTTGTCAAGGCTGCAAATGAATTGGAATCAGGTGATATAACCCACCCGTTAACGATAGCAGGAAACAATGAGTTTGGGGTTTTGGCTGTAGCCTTAAATAATATACAGGAAGCAAGAGTCAGGCAATTGCTTTCTCAAGAAGAACTCAATAGCATTGCGCAAGAAGCAATTGCCGAAGCAACAGAACGGCAGTTTGCAATGGATCAGCATGCTATTGTCAGCATTACTGATGTCAAAGGTGATATTACTCAGGCGAATGAAAAATTTTGCACAATCAGTGGATATCCCCACGATGAATTGATTGGAGAAAATCACCGGATAATTAATTCGGGGTATCATGATGCTGATTTTTTTCGGCAGATGTACCAAACTATTTCATCAGGTGAAGTGTGGCATGGTGAAATTTGTAATAGATCTAAAGAGGGAAAGCTGTATTGGGTAGAAAGTACTATTGTTCCTTGTTTGGATTATCATGGAAAACCTGATAGTTACATTGCAATCCGAACAGATGTCACTGCTTTAAAACAAGTTGAATTAGATATAAAGGAAAATAAAAAACAATTAGAGTTAGTGATGGCAAATACCGGGGTCGGTATTTGGGATTGGCATATTTTGACAGGTGAAATTGTATTTAATGAGCGCTGGGCTGAAATTACAGGACACACTTTAGAAGAGTTATCCCCTTTAGACATGACTACCTGGACGAGTATAGTTCATCCTGAAGATTTGAATTTTGTCAATCAACTATTAGAAAAACATTTTGATGGTGAAACGAATAGTTATAAAGCTGAATTACGTTTGAAGCATAAACAGGGGCATTGGGTCTGGGTGCTTGATAGTGGTCGGGCAGTTGAATATGACGAGAATGGTTTTCCAAAACGGATGATAGGGACTTTACTGGATATCAGTCAACAAAAACAAGCTGAGCTGGATACTTTAGAAGCGTTAGCAGTAACTGAGGCAACACTGGAAACGACTGATAATGGTATTTTAGTGACTAATGGAAAAGGTAAAGTATTACGTCGTAACCAGCAATTTATTCAAATGTGGGGTTTTTCTCCAGAACTGGCAATTTGTTCTGATGAAAAACTAATTGTTAACGAAATGATGTCACAATTAATCGTCTTGGAACAATTTATAAAAGATGAAGATCGGTTATATTCTAGTTCTGATGTGGAAATATCAGATTTGTTGAACTTTAAAGATGGCCGTGTTTTTGAGCGCGACTCAAAGCCCATGAAAATGGATGATCAAATAATTGGTAGAGTGACCCGGTTTCGAGATATAACCCGGCGTAAAGTTGCTGAATTAGTGCTACATAAAGCAAAGGAAGACGCAGAAACTGCAAATCAAGCTAAAAGTGAATTTCTAGCTAATATGAGTCATGAAATTCGTACACCAATGAATGGAGTTATTGGTATGACAGAGTTATTACTGGATAATCCACTAGAGCTCGAACAGAAAAATCGGGCTTTGATGATTAAGCGTAGTGCTGAATCCTTGTTGACAATTGTTAATGATATTCTGGACTTTTCAAAAATAGAAGCGGGTAAGTTAGACTTGGAACTACTGGATTTTAATTTAGGTAGTTTATTGGAGGATTTGGCGGATTCCTTAGCATTACGTGCCCGTGATGCTGAGATAGATTTTATTTGTTCAGTGAATCCTAAGTTAGGGCAATGGTATCACGGAGATCCTGGTCGAATCCGTCAGGTTTTGACCAATTTATTAGGTAATGCGATTAAATTTACTGCTAAGGGTGAGGTTTCATTACGCTATGAAAAAATAACCAATAAAGGACATTCTTATTTGCGTTTTGCTATCAATGACACTGGTATTGGTCTGAGCACTGGACAACAGCAAAAGTTATTTCAGAAATTTAGTCAGGCAGATGGTTCAATTACACGGAAATATGGAGGTACTGGGTTAGGTCTTGCGATTAGTAAACAACTGGTTGAATTAATGGGCGGTGAAATCGGCGTTGAAAGCGCCTTGAATCAAGGTTCAACCTTTTGGTTTACACTTGATTTAGAAGAAGTAGAAGAAGGAAAAAAACCATTAGTTAAATCTTCTGATTTATACAATCAAAAGATTTTAGTCGTTGATAATAATGCAACCAACCGTTTGGTACTTAACGAATTTTTAACGGTATGGAAAGTACCCCATGAATTAGTATCCTGTGGTTTAGAAGCGATAAAAATATTATCTGAATCTGCATCGAACAATAAACCGTTCAGTATTGCATTAATCGATATGCAAATACACGATATGAGTAGTCATGATTTGGCTCAAGCGATACGAAATGACCCACAAATTCCTGATCTACGATTGGCATTGTTAACTACACAGGGAGAAAGAGGTGAAGCGGGGAAAATGCAGGAGCAAGGCTTTTCTGCCTATCTGAGTAAACCTATCCATCAGAATGAACTTTTTAATGCTTTATTACAGTTGGCTGGGTTAAAAGAGGTAAATCAAGCAGATGATTTAATTACTCGTTATACCGCGCGCGAACAGCTTCCTCAGTTTAATGCAAAATTATTGGTTGTGGATGATAATAATATTAATCAAATTGTGGCTAGAGGGATGCTATCAAAATTTGGTTTTGAAGTCGATGTAGCGAGCGATGGTCAGGAAGCACTAGAAATGTTAATGAATTATTCTTACGATTTGGTTTTTATGGATTGCCAAATGCCTAAGATGGATGGTTTTACTGCGACCCAACATATTCGCGATCCGCTTTCAGAGGTAAAAAATCATAATATTCCTATTGTAGCCATGACGGCTAATGCCATGCAAAGTGATAGAGAAAAATGTTTGGATTCAGGAATGGATGATTTTTTAGCAAAACCTATTGATTTAGTTAGACTCAGTAAGGTTCTGGAAAAATGGCTTCCTAAACTGTTAAGGCAGAAGAATTCATCGGCAATTGTTCCGCAAAATAGAACGGAGCCAATTGACGATGAAGAATTGGTGTTTGATTTTGATTCATTAAAAGATCGTTTAATGGATGACATGGAGTTAATACAAGTGATAGTAGTTTCCTTTTTATCTGATATGCCGGTTCAGATTGAACAGTTGAACAGCTATATTGAACAGCAAGAAGTCAAGAAAATTGTTGATATGGGGCATAAGATTAAAGGCTCTTCTGCCAATGTTGGAGGTATGGCTTTAAGTGCCTTGGCTTATCAGGTAGAACAAGCAGGTAAAACAGAAAACATGGAAAAAATTAATCACCAATTTTTGGCTTTAAAAAAAGGTTTTACAAAATTAAAAACTGTAATGGAGGAAACACTTTCATGAGATTGCTGATTGCTGATGATGATCTTACTTCGCGCACCATGTTAGCTGCTGTTACGAAAAAGTGGGGGTTTGAGCCGATTGTAGCGGAAGATGGAGAGGTTGCATGGCAAATTCTACAAGAAACTGATGCGCCTCTTTTACTGTTGATAGATTGGGAAATGCCTAAATTGGATGGTCTCGGATTATGTTGCCGAATCAGGCAGCAACAAAATAAGAATCCCCCTTTTATTATTCTATTGACAGCACGTAATGAGACTTCAGATATAGTGACTGGATTAGAAGCAGGTGCCAATGATTATATATCCAAACCTTTTGCAAATTCTGAATTACTTGCTCGTCTTCAGGTAGGAGGGCGCATGCTGGAGTTACAAGGAGAATTAAATAAAACCCGTGAAGTTCTTACTTATGAACGAGAAGTCATTGAAAATATAGTTATAAAAATGCAAGCCTCTAAGCCTTTTGAAAGCTCGCAACTTCGAAGACTAGATGAGCCGGTGGAAAAAATTTCTGGAGATATATTGTTGTCTGCTGTTAAACCCGATAAAACTCGGCATATTATGTTGGGAGATTTTACTGGACATGGTTTAATGGCTGCTGTCGGCGGTCCTGGTGTTTGTGATATTTTTTATACCATGACAGAAAAAGGCATTTCCATGAAAGAAATTGCCATTGAAATAAATAATCAATTATTAGAAAAAATGCCAACGGGTTTATTTTTGGGGGCGATTTTTATTGAATTAAGTCATGAAAAAAAATCTGTTGCATTTTGGAATTGTGGAATGTCGGATATATTAATTTATCGTCAATCTGAATTTTTTCAACGCGTATCGTCGAGTCTATTAGCGTTGGGAATTATCAAACAGGATTTTGAGTCGGTAGCAAAATTCGAAATTGAATCGGGTGATCGAATTTATGCTTATTCAGATGGAATTACCGAGGTGATAAACAGTGATGAGGAGGAGTTTGGTCAGGATCAATTAGAACAGACCCTTCATGAATTATTAACTACGCATGCAGAAATTGATTTTCTTAGCCTGAAAGTAAAGCAGTTTAGAGGAGAGATTGATCAATTTGATGATATTACTTTGATGGAAGTTACTTGTTAAAGAACCCGTACGAAATAATTTCCTCGGTTAGGAGGGATGGGGATTATATAAGATATTTATTTTCCACTCCTTAAGGGAGCTGGAAATAAATAATCGTCCATTATTGGGCAGGATTTTTGTTTGTCTTTGATCGTGCAGCAAAAGGCGTATTAGGCTATGTAACAGTTGCTGCACGATCGAAGACGGACAAAAAGACCAGCAAGATTGGATGATTTTTTTTCCATCTCCCTAACTAAAAACATTTTCAAAAACAATCTCATTCAAGGCTAATTGGCCTGCGCGTGGAGAAGCTTCTACTGTTGCTTTTCCTATGCTAACAAACATGGCTATGGCATGGTCATCCGGTAATTTAATTAATGTGGCAACGGCTGCAAAATCAAAACCATCCATAGGGCAGGAATCATATCCCATTGACTTGGCTGCCAGCATTATTGTCTGTGCTGCAATGCCGCATGATCGCATGGCTTCATCTCTTTGCACCCGATCATTATTACTATAATAAGCTTCAATGGCAGGCAAAATAAAGCTCTGAACTTCTTCTGGAGCATTTTTCCAGTAGCGATTTGGTGATTTTTTCCATGCCTTTAAATCAGCGCAAAGAATTAGCAAAAGTGAGCTATCAGTCACCTGCGCCTGATCCCATGAAACCGCACGTATTAGAGTTCTCAAATCAAGGTCTTTGATTATGACAAATCGCCAATGCTGGATGTTGAATGCTGTAGGAGATAATATGGCGAGGTTAAGTAATTCAGTTATTTCATCCGCTGTCATTTCATGATCAGGATCAAAATGTTTAACTGAACGACGACATTTTATTGCTTCACTGGTTTTCATTGTATTTTTTTCGAGGGTGTTTATCCATCATTAACAATTACATTATAAATCTTAAAGCCTAAAATAATGGCAGATAATAGCAGGGTAATGGCATTGGCAAAGATAATGGCGTAGTCTGAAATTTGTAACCCATAAATCAACCAAAGTAAAACACCGATTGTAAACAGCGTATACATGCTTAAAGAGAGCGAGCGAGTATCTCGGGTTTTAAGCGTCATTATGGCTTGAGGTAAAAAAGAGCAGGTAGTTAAAAAAGCGGCACTAAATCCCAGAATTTCAATGGTGTTCATATTGGTATGGTGGATAGGAAGCAAGCACGGAACAAGCAGTTGTCTGGTGATTGCTAAATGTAGAGGGGGCTTCAGTCCGCTGTATGTGGGTAGACTAGAGGAGTGTGGATCAACACTGTCCTTATCATATCAATGCAGCTAAGCTCAGAACATCTGATCCCCTATAATAAAATCAATATCTTGTAGAAAAATACAAGAAAAGAACATGATGCCCTTCGGGCAAATAATTAAATTGACTTGATGATCCTAGGAAAAACAGTTAAAGCAATTTGTTAAGAAAACTTTGTTTTTCCGATATATTTAAATGTAGCCTTGATGTAACAGAGTGGAATCAAGGGTTTGACGACTTCAACCCTGGATTCCGCTTCGCTACATCCAGGCTACATTGTCGGGTAATTGCCAGATACAATGATAATGTTCAGGCCGATAGAGGTAATGCATTTTATATTGACTGTGTGAGAACATGAT
>CAYNRB010000110.1:8889-10171 GCA_964399475.1 uncultured Methylomarinum sp. | reverse complement strand
TTAAGAAAACTTTGTTTTTTTGATACATCAAGATATCATCCGGTCAAATCAGTGCTTGGAAAAAACATTTAACGGATGGAGTAACACAGCTCTTCGAGTCGGGACAATACTCTATTATAGATGAAGCCGCTTTAACATCGCCTCTGTACGAAGACCACCTTGAAAATCACGTCAATGAGAGCGAACTCCATGTGGAAAGCGTGGATTTCCTTCGGAACGTGTGGGTAAGCATGTGGAAGATGATAGAGCCGTTTCCCACAAGCTTACCCACACTATCGACCCTTTGACCACATTTCGTTGTGGCACGAATTTTGACTTTCACAATGCTTACGGCGCAATAATAACATTTTTTTAAAATTAAAAACCAAAGATCAATATCAGTCATTTGGTAATAAAAATGGCTTGAATCATTAGGATGAGTATACGATATGTATTTCTCCTTATTTTTTTAGGAAATTGGTCTTGACAATGGGATCCACTTTAATAAGCTAACTTCTCTATTCAATTTTAAAAAAAATACTTTTCTGGAATATTTTTTTCTAAATTGATAGATTCAGAATTTATCACAATCGAGGGAACAGACAAGATTGATCTACTTTAAGAATTGGAGCAACTGAAGCTGAGGCCTTGAATTGATCGCAATCTAATAAAACTAGCTTTATCAAACGATGTTCAAAAGCTATCCATTAACAATTAACCCAAGAAAATAATATATAATGGGCGAATACTCAGTAACGAACAATGACCAGAAAAAGTATTTCGCACTGACCTTTTGGTTTTTGTAACCTTGAAGTAAATTTTAAAGATAAAAAAAAGCTTAATCTGAGAATTAAAGAAAGCAATTTATCTATGTCTCTATTTTATATTAATGAATCTAAAACTATCTATGAAAAAAACAAATGGAATGCAGTACCTCATATTATTTGGAACAATTTTATTTGCCAGCTCTACCATGGCTTACAATTCCAAATCTGTAAATTATGGATGTAAAGATCCAAAGTTTAAAAGTTATGATCCGCTACCAAGGATAAAAGGTGAGCCTGTTCCAGAAGT
This sequence comes from uncultured Methylomarinum sp., assembly GCA_964399475.1. Taxonomy (GTDB): domain Bacteria; phylum Pseudomonadota; class Gammaproteobacteria; order Methylococcales; family Methylomonadaceae; genus QPIN01. Next base: position 9,118 of record CAYNRB010000110.1, on the reverse strand, counting down.
TGATGCTGAATCAGAAATCTCATTTAGTGTTTCTATAAATACTGACCCAACTTCAATCAGGGTTAAAATAAAAAAACTTACTTTTAAGCCAACGATTGAAAATAAAGTTAATTTTCATAAAGCTACAATCAAACTTCCTGCTGAATTAAACGGTAAATTTGCTCGTATTAATGTATCTGCAAAATCTAATGGAGGGATGTGTTCCTCTAAAGGGGGATGGTTAATAAAA
>CAYNRB010000110.1:0-8789 GCA_964399475.1 uncultured Methylomarinum sp. | reverse complement strand
AACTAACAATAAAGTTATACCCATAGTAACTATAGGCAACATAATCCTCTCATGTCGATACCAAAAATTTTCACCCTCTAATTCTGCTAATGCTATTTCCTGATGACCAACCATTTGCCGAGTTAATAAGTGATTAAGTGCCACAGGTGGACTAAGATACCCCAGTTCAAAAGAAACCAAAGTAATCATCCAAAAATGAACTGGATTGATTCCATTTTGATAGGCGATTTGAGCAATTGTCCCAGTGACCAGTACAACCGCGCCGAACGGTTCCATAATCATTCCGATACCGACTAATACCACGACCAAAAAACATAAGGTCATCCAAACAGATGAAAAAGTATCGGGGAAATGGCTTAATATTTCTGAACGTTCTATAACACCGCCCAACACAAACGAGAGCCCCATGAGTAATAGTAATGCACCGATGTGAATGCTGGATTCAGAAGTGGCTATTTTTATTGACTGTTGCATATTGCTTGTTTTGGAAACTATTGAATCAGCTCTAACTGCTTTTAAAAAAAACCGTTCATAAATAAGCAAACCTAGAATAATTATAGGTAATATGACGGGGGCAGAGAACTCATCCAGTTTGACATTCAAAATGATTTTATAAGCCAATGGAACCAATATAACTATTAATGTATAGGGTATCAGTGGCCTGAGTGCACATAAAAAAGGTTTAAAGGCTTCATTGCAGGGTGCAAGATTAATTTTTTCACGTTTACTGAGTAGTACCAATATAAAAAAAACAGCGACAGTGGTCATGAAGGTTTTTAACCCCCAGTCAAATAGCTGGGTGGTGACCACTTCTTTGTTTAAAGCTGCGATCAGTACGACTAATAGACAAGGCCTAAGCACTACGCCTGCACTTCCTGTCATTGCTGTTGTTGCTAAAGCTAATTGTCTGCGCGCTCCTGCATGGCGTAGTTCCTTATAGACTATCGCGCCCATCGCTATGATAATAATTCCTGAAGCACCTGTGTAGGCTGTTGGTACGGCCATCACAATAATGGCAACTACGGCAAGTAGCTCTGCTGACAGTCGCCAGGGTATAAATACTTTAAAAACTAGTTCGCCTAATCGGGTTTGTTTTAACAACATTCCAATCCAGATATAAACGCCTATATTGAGGAACAATCCAGCCTGATCAAATAATATTCCGAAAAAAATTGCCAGCCCAGCGCTGTGTTGTTCTAATAGGAAAAAATAACTGGCTGCAAAAAAGGCCATGTAGATATAAAGAGGGATTGAAAGCATTGCCTGTAAAAAATGTTCACTCCCTTTTGAATAGACTTTTGATTGGCTTAATTGATAGAGGTTAATGCTAGTCAATACGGCAAAACCAATCACTAGCAATAGATATATTTCAGGGTGATCGATGACGGTGGCCGATTGATAAATACTGGTTCTATAAAACCAGGCGGATAGTAATAAAAGCAGATTGCCCAGCAATTGAGCGAAGGTAGAAATATGGTGTTCTAACCTGGTTTTTATTGGCTTGAAAGCTATGTGATGCTGTTTGATGGAACAGGTAGCGGCACAAATGAAAATCAACAAAATTAATAGCAATCGTTGCGTTTCATTGATCCAGAGACTAATGGCGGCAATGCCGGTTTCTAAGGTGCGAAAGGCAATAACGGAAGAGGTGATTCTTGCCTGGTTTTCTTTTACGATCCGGAATTTTTCTTTACATAATTGCTGGTTGCGTTGTAATGAAATTAGCGCGGCATCTTGATCAAACGGTTCGCTTTCAAACAGCTCCTCAAATTCACTCTGGCTTTGCGCCTCAATTTCCAACTTTTCCAGTGTGGCTTTAATATCGGATTCAGGATTACATTTAGGCGTAGGAATATCGGCTCTTAGCATGAAATAGTCATGCCATATCAATTCGCCAATATTTAATAAACGGGCGTGAAAAAGTTCGCCATTACCCGCAAAAATAACTGCTAGTATGAGTAAAAAAACAGGTAACGAAGACAGCCATGCGCTAAAGCTACGGGATGATAATTTCCCCTTAGAATTCATGCTATCAACCTATGCCTGGTCGTTCCACGAATGGTGGTAGGAACTGCAAAGAGTCTGGTACGGCTAACCAAGCGAAAATTAATCCTGAGAAATTGTCCAGCCACTGTTTTTTTAGTTTCATTCTTTATCAGCTGCTGTACATTCGGGATGAGCGGGGTCTTTTTTACAGCGTATCATTCTCATCAGTTTTAACATTTTTCCATTATAGATACCTTTGTCTCGCAGTCTGATTCGTGTTTGCCTGAACATTTCCAGATATTCAGTTTGGTTTGTTTCAGAAATTGTGACCCACAAATGTTGAGGAATAGTACTTTCATATTTATTGAGTAATTCTACACTTGAATTAAATTGATCTAGAGAAAATTCTCTGGACTGTTGCCCAAAACCAGTCGGGAATTCATTTTTTCGAATAATGATTTGCATGGTCAATTGAACAATTGAAAAATTAATGACGCCACCATTCGGCTCTAGTCCTTTATTCAGCTCCATTGCATCATAAACCAATGACGGCCCAAAGACCACATCGACTGAACCATTATTAAATTTACTATACATATTGGCGATGGAAGTGCTGACTGGAGAAGCCCCCACAAAAGTAATCATTTCAACTTGTGCGGGATCTGAATTCATGATCGCAATACGTTTACCTGCCAGTTCACCCACTGTATCAATAGTACGATCATTAGCAAATAGATAAACGGCACCCATAGGAAAAATACCAGCTACTTCATAAGGGTCGCTAAGCATTAGCTTTGCAGCTTTCTTAGAACTAATAGTGGTAATGACAGACTTTAAATGTTCATAACTGGGGATGGCTCCCAATGCTTCCAGTGTACCGGTGAAGGAATTAAACTGCCGGGCACGGATACCTGTAAAACTGACCATATCGCAAAGTCCTGATTTAAAATCCTCTGCTGCGACACGCTCACTGGTATAAGGTTTAAGTTCTAACTCTACACCCCAAGCCAGTGCTGCTGTCTTATAGTCTTTCATTTGTGAATAGGTTCCACCGTTTGCCCCTAGAAGATCAAAGACACACATTTTTTTAGTTTCAGCCCAAAGCAAAGGACTACTTGAAAACAAATATATACACAATAAAACTTTGCAAAACTTCAACACTTAATCTCCTGATAGTAATTCATCAATATCAATGGTTTCAACTGCTTCTGATGGGTCATCCCAAAAGGAACCCATACGCCCAAGCGGTGTGCGAGCTCCTGTTGCCTGTGTCCACAATTTGTCAGACTGCGCCTGTAATTGCAAAAACGAAACTTCATTGAGTATTTTAAACGCAGACTGTTCTGAAGCTTCTCTTTTATATTTGGCATAGTGTCGGATCAGTTGTTTAACTTTTTCTATTTTGCCTTGCCCCAGATAAATTTGCGCTGCCAAAACCTGAGGAACATAAATACCTTGCTGTAAGCTAATTTGTATAGATTGTTTTAATATTGTTTCAGGATCAATTCCTTCCGGTTGATTACCAGGGATGGTAATCCATATGGCTGCACGAATGGCATTCGGTGTGCCCCACCACTTTTCATTATCCAGACATGCTGCACCTCGTCCCACTTTGGCGGCAATATCTAAAGGAACCTGAGTGCTTCCCGCAGAGGCTATATCGTTCATTATCGCCTGGATTCCATTGAGTAAGCCTAATAGCCAATATAATTCATCATTCTCAGAACTAAATTCAGGGCATTCAGCACCCGGTTCGGAAATGGCAGAGGTTAGATAGGAATACCCAGTCAATTGACGGCTTGCGGCCAGTGTTAATAGCCTTTGTTGGGCTATCCGCGCATCTCTGGCTGCTTGTGGGTTTTTATGATAAATTGCACGCAAATAGCGTAGTTCCTCTTCCCATGCATCGAATTCAGCACAATTACCTGACAATAAATGTAAAAGAATGGCAAGCTTCTCGGGCGGTGTGGTGACACGAGAAAAACTTAATAAAAAAGGCGTAAAAGATTCCGCCATCGAGCATCCAAAAGCCACATCATTACTTTCCAGTAAATAAGGGACGGCTTCATCTTCGGCAAAACCGATCAGCGCATCGCCCGTACTTTTATAAACAATCGTACAACCGCTTAACATCATCGATAAGCATAATAATAGAAAAAAAATCAGTTTTTTCATGCACCTTCCTCTAAACTCTGACAAATAATTTGAAACTCGGCTCCAGGTGAACAATTGACCACATTCACTTTCAGATCCATTCTCTCGGAAAGCTGAACAATTAGAGCCAATCCTATGCCCGTACCGGGTTGAGTACGAGTTAACTCATCACCCGAACGATAAAATAACTGGAATATTTTTTTCATTTGTTTCTTTTCAATACCTGGGCCAAAATCCCGCACGAAGAAAATAACCTGCTGATTGGTCGTATTAATCTTGTATCCTAGATTGATTATTTTGTTTTCTGCACTTGAGGAAAACTTGATTGCATTATCAACCAGATTGATCATGATTTGCAAAAAAGTATCTTTATCAATGTTAATTAAACAGTCAGTTGGCGCATGATTCCCAATAATTTTTAACTTAAAGCCTGATGCATCAATTTGTGAACTGACTTTTTCGCCCACTTCTTTTAGTACCAATGCGGGTGATACGGCTAATAATTCGAATTTATCAGCCTGATAATCCAGTCTTGCTAACTGTAATACATTATTAATCAGTCTGCTCAGTCTTTCGCTCTCAAAAAAGATAAAGTCGTAATAGGTTATTTTCCTTGCTTCATCCTCAACCCAGTCTGAACGTAACATTTCACTGTACATTCTGATTGAAGTCAACGGTGTTTTGAGTTCATGGCTGACAGCCGAGATAAAGTTTCTTTGTTTGGCGGCCAATTCAATCTGACTACTGCCTATTTTATAAAAGCCGAGCAGACCCAGTATCAACACACTGGCTAACGATAGTGCTAAAATATTAACCACATCTGAACCAGAGCCTGCTGAAATTGAAGCTGAATTGACAATAATTTCCAAAGCCTGAACTGGACTAGATAAAGAAGTTCTAAAAATAAGTGATTCCTTATTTGTATTGATTCTCTTGTACTGACGTTTTAATTTGCCATTGTAGGAAACCAATAAACTACTGAAAGGTTCAGCTTGGTTGCCATTAATAAAAGGCTGAATAATAGCATTAATAAAATCCAGCTGATTAACTATAAACCCTTGAATATATGGGTTTTTATCATACCATACTCGACGAAAGAAACAAAAATAGGTCGGATTCAGTTCTATCAGTTGTAATGCGCCTACTTCAGATTCAAAACTCAAAATTTTGATCGGTAATATTTGATCATTTGCGGAAATTGTTGGGGAATCAACTATTGAAGATGACATCAGTTGATCAGACTCGGATTCAGCATTATTTGGTTCTGAAAGTTGCTTTGCTCTGGGATTCAAGTCATGTGCCATCTTAAGTTCTGGTCTATTAAAAAATCGACTGGCAACGGACTGTTCAGGTAATTTTACTAGCTCTTGTCTACTCCGAAATTTTGATTTGATCTTTCCTAGTGAGGAAGAAGTATCATTACTAGTTGGTTTTTGCTTATAGCGTGTATTATCAATATTTAAAGCTTGTAAAGTTTCTTCACTGAGAATTTGTGATTTTTCTGGAACATTAGTTCTGAATATTTCAGTTTTAGGCTTTTTTTTCACCTTTAGACGAACCCTATCATCAGCCATCTCCTTTATTTGCAGCACCTGGTCTTTATCAGCAAGTTGCAAATCGGGTGTTATTTGATAAACCTGAGAGGCGCTACTTCGAACTTCCTTGTTTTCTACTGAATCATTAAAACCTTGGTCGTTTTTTTTACCAGTCAGGGGTTTATTCTCTTCCAGCACATTAACACTAAGTAATTGGCGTAACTTATCTTTCAGGACTAAACGACGACTTAATTCCTGTTGACTGAGATTTGTCTGTCTGGTTTTGACTTCAGGTAATGCGGGAATTTGGAAAGCACCATCCCGATCAATTTGAAAATAACCAGTTAGTCCTGGAATATTTGTTTTCGGTGGCATAGAAGCTAACGGAGAAAACTTCAGACCCGAGGATTGAAGCAAAGAACTTTCAAGTAAATTAAAAAAACTGTATTCAGCAATAGGCCTTTCCTGCTCTTTTTCTAATAAGCGCAAGAGCTGTTGCTCGATACTTTCAACTAAACTGACGGCTTGCCTTCGCTGGTTAAAATAAGCTTCATTTTCAAGCTGAGAATAGACTCTATCCAGTAACAAATAAATAGGTAGTAACAAAGCAATAAAAAAAATCACCAGCATTCTCAGCAAACGCTTTTTAGCGACAAGTGGATTAGTCATTTGCTTTAATTTCATATTGGTTACGCTACTGTAAAGCGGACTTTAGCCCACAATTCATTCAAATTTTAATTCATAGCGGATTGAAGTCCGCTCTACATCAACTTAAACAATATTGATGACTGAATGATAGTTCCCACGCTCTGCGTGGGAACTCATACTTAGGAGCGAGGATTTAATAATATCCGAATCTTGGCTTGTCTTTTTGTCCGTCTTCTGCGTTGTAGAAACAGTTGCATAGCTCGCTATGCGCCCGTTTCTACGCCTTGAAGACGAACAAAAATCCTGCGCCAAACTTTCGGATATTATTAAATCCTCACTCCTTAAACGCTCCTGCGTCGGTGACGCAAGAGCATCATAAACTACAAACGTATCCACTATAAAACCCAGGGCAACCGTCACTGATATTGAATTAACGGGTAGCCTGGATGTAGCGCAGCGAAATCCGGGAAGGAATGAAACGACTGACCCCGGATTCCGCTACGCTACATCCAGGCTACATTGATGGCATGCCTGAGTGGCTGTCGGTCTGCAGGTTCCCTCTGGGATTTATAGCAGATACCTACAAACGATCAAACAACACATTGATTAATGGAGAGACCTTGGGTTACGTTATCGCGCTTCGCTTGATAAGCCTATCCAACCTACAGTCTAAATAATTGTTTGTTAACATCTTAATCATTAATTAAGTCGCATTAACTGCTATCAACATATCCTATAATCCCCACACTGAATAAGCATCCACCACTCTAGCAGGATCAAAAATATTTTTTGTAAAACATTTGTAAAAACTAGTGGGTAAGTTTTTACATTGTTGTGTCTATAACAATGATGATGAATCAGATAAATTATCTGCAAACGACAACAACTGTCGTTCCACTCAAACAGGTAATTATTATGCAAACTATTAAATCACGAATCGTCAATTTTTACACAAACAAACAAGCAGGAATGTTTGTTTATGTCGTATTAATTCTTCTTACTGCAACTCTGTTAGCGTTACCCCAAGAGGCTTTTTCATTACTTCATAAAACCAAACCTATAAATTCTGATCATAATGTACAGATCAGTGGAAAATTATCACAAACCAAACTGGTTCAAGGCGGGCAGCAAACCGTCTATATGCAAGTAACCATTAAACCACCTGTCCAGGATAGAATAATTGCACCTGAACGTGCAACCGATATGATTATTGTACTGGATCGTAGTGGATCCATGTCTGAAGCTAAAAAAATGTCTTATGCCAAAGCGGCTATTAATGATGTTTTATCTCGGTTAAATCCAGCTGATCGATTTGCACTGGTTTCTTTTTCTAACCATGCCATTATTCATTCACCTCTCACCTCTATCAATTCTGCGAAGCGTGAATCATTGCAGAGTACGGTAAATTCAATTATTTCAAGTGGTGGAACCAATATAGGACACGGCTTAAACACCGCATTGTCCATGATCAGAAGTAATGACAGTAACCGAGTTAAAAAAGTACTGTTGTTATCCGATGGACAAGCAAATCAGGGCATTACCGATCCCATTCAATTATCTGCCATTGCAACACGGTTGAATCAATCGGGTGCTGTTCTCTCCTCTATTGGAATGGGATTAAATTTTAATGAAACTTTAATGGCCAAACTGGCTGATTATGGCATGGGGCATTATGCCTATCTGGAAGACCTTACCGGACTTGGACAAATTCTTACTCGTGATTTGAAAGAGACAAGAAATAGAGTCGCCAGTGGCAGTTCTGTAGAAATAATATTAAATGATGGTATTCTACTGATTGATGCAGGTGGCTATCCGATTACCCGAAATGGTAGATCAATCAATATTTCAACAGGACAATTATTAAGCAATACCGATAAACATTTTATTATGACATTGTCACTGCCTACCCATCAAACGGGTAAGCTTTCTTTAGGGCAGATCAAGTTGGTTTACAAGTCCGGCGATAAACGTATTGAAAAGACTATAAATACAGATGATTTAATTTTGGCAGTAGTTGAGCCGAAACATAAACAAGAGGCATTGAATTCAATTGACAAGGATGTCTACAAACAAAGCTGGATCAAAAACAATTTAGGAAAAATGCAGGAAAAATTGAGTCATTGGGTTCGTTCAGGCAATAAAGATCAGGCGATGAAAGAAATTGCTAGTTATCGTTTGGCTGTGAAAAAGGCTGAGGACGAGAGTAATTTGCCGATGGCTTCGATTGAAATGGACGACAAGCTGGACGCAATGGAAACTGAGATTAGTACAGCTTTTGTTGGTAGCCCCCAAAAACAGGAAATAAAGCGTAAACGTGCGGCTAAAAGCATTCAATTCAAGGCTCGGGAAGAGCAGCGTTCTGGTCAATAATTCTTATTTTGGTAGAGGGGTAGGTTGCGTTGTATAGACCATTTGTCAGTTGAAATGGTGCGTGAAACGCACCCTACCTATATACATTGATGAAAA
>CAYNRB010000109.1:0-10255 GCA_964399475.1 uncultured Methylomarinum sp. | reverse complement strand
TTAAGATTCTTTTGCTACCCTATGCGGACTAAAGTCCGCTCTACACAATCTGCGAATGCTACCTATGGCATTCCATCAATCTCTTCTCCTTCTTTTTCAGGTATCATTAAGTCTTCCTTAGTTATACCTAAAGCCAATACAATAGGACTTGCTACATAAATAGATGAATAAGTGCCTATTCCCACTCCTATCAAAAGTGCTATCGCAAAATTATGAATAATTTCACCACCCAATACCGCTAAAGCAACTAAAACTAATGCGGTAGTAATAGATGTCATCAAAGTTCTACTTAAAGTTTGGTTTAGTGAAATGTTCATCACTTGTTCTGATGAACCTTTTCTTAAGGTTCTAAAGTTTTCTCTTATCCTGTCATAAACCACAATAGTATCGTTTAAGGAATAACCGATAACCGCCAATATTGCTGCCAGAACGGTTAAATCAAATTCCATTTGCAATAAAGAAAAACAGCCCAATGTAATAATGACATCGTGAACCAATGCAGCAACAGAACCTAAAGCAAATTTATATTCAAAACGCCAGGCCACATAAATCAGAATACCAAACATGGAATACAACATAGCCAAACCACCATCTTCGGTCAGCTCATCGCCTACTTGCGGCCCTACAAATTCAACCCGTCGTAATTCAGCCCGTTCAGTAGTCTTTTTGTTAATAGCACCGATCACCTGAGCACTTAGTTCAGAATTACTGACTCCTTCTTTGGGTTGAATACGAATCAGCACATCTCTTGTGGTACCAAAATTTTGTACCGTAGCCTCATCAAACCCAGCTTCATCTAAAGCACTGCGTAATGCAGAAATGTCTGCCGCTTGTTTGTAACCCACTTCAACGAGCGTTCCACCGGTAAAATCAATGCCTAGCTTCAAGCCATTCATTGCTAATGAAACGATAGCAGTAATAATTAATAAGCTGGAAAATATCAGGGCAATTTTACGTTTGCCTAAAAAATCTATATCTTGTTTAAACATTTTCTTTTCTTCCCGTTAAATCGACAGTTTTTCAACATGACGATTTCCATAAACCCAGTTCACTATCATCCGTGTTCCCCAAATTGCAGTAAACAAGGAAACCAAAATTCCAATTGATAAGGTTACAGCGAAACCTTTAACGGGCCCCGTTCCAAAACCAAATAAGACCAACGCCACCAATAAAGTCGTGATGTTGGCATCCAAAATGGTAACAAAAGCTTTTTCATAGCCTGTAAAAATACTAGACTGCGGTGTATTACCTATTTTTATTTCTTCTTTGATTCTTTCAAAAATAAGTACGTTTGCATCAACCGCCATACCGACAGTTAACACTATTCCCGCAATACCAGGTAAGGTAAGTGTGGCTTGTAACATAGACAAAATTGCCACAATAACCACCAAGTTAAAGGCTAAGGCAACATTGGCAATCAAACCAAAAGCCTTGTAATAGACAGCCATAAAAACCAAGACTAATACAAAGCCTACCACTACTGACATCAGACCTTTATCAATATTGTCCTGACCTAAACTTGGGCCCACTGTACGTTCTTCAATAATATCCAGTGGCGCGGCTAATGCACCAGCCCTTAATAATAAAGCAAGGTTACGCGCTTCCTGAGAACTATCTAAACCAGTAGTTTGAAATCGTTTACTAAAGGTATCGCGAATTGTGGCAACACTAATAACTTTTTCGATTTTCTCTCGCTTGCGGATTTTTTTACCATTAACCGTATGGGTTGTCGTTTTATATTCAATAAAAACAACCGCCATCGGCTTGCCGATGTTCTTTTGGGTCATTTTGCCCATTTTCTTTGCGCCTATACCGTTTAAGGTAATAAACACAGCCGCTGAGCCATTTTGATCTAAGCCTGAAGAAGCATCAACTATTTGGTCGCCAGTCACAATAACCCGACGTTTCAGTAAAATAGGCTGACCATTTTTTTCATAATATAAACGTGAACCAACAGGAACTCGGCCTTTAAGTGCCATTTGTACATTGTTTTGCACATCAGCTAAGCGATATTCCAATGTCGCCGTTGTGCCTAAAATTTCTTTGGCACGGGTCGTATCCTGAACACCGGGCAATTGAACTACAATCCGGTTATCGCCTTGTTGCTGAATAACGGGTTCAGCTACACCAATTTCATTGACCCGGTTACGCAAAGTGGTCATATTCTGAGCTAAAGCAAACTTTTTGATTTCTTTTTGTCCCGATTCGGAAATTGAAGCGAACAACACGGTGAGATCCTCACCTTCTTTTACATTCAACTCACGAAAATCATCAGAAAGAATCAATTCAGTGGCAATTCTTGACTCTTCTGTTTTCAGTTTGATTTTAATCCGACCATTTTCTTTGGAAACAGTCTGATATCTGATTTTTGCTTTCCTTAGAGCCGATCTAATATCATTATAGTAACGATTTTCTGCCTGTTTAACAGCGGCATCCATATCCACTTCCATCAGAAAATGTACACCACCTCTTAAATCCAGACCTAAATACATAGGACTGGCGCTAAAGGCACGCAGCCAAAGTGGTGTTGCAGGTGCCAGATTCAAAGCAACGGTGATGTTTTTACGACCAACTTTCTCTCTAAGCAAATCAGCTGCTTTTAGCTGATCATCTGTATTATTAAATCGAATCAGAATTTTTCCTGATTCAAATTCAAAAGATTTTAAAGGGATATTGGCATTTATTATACTAAGTTCAATTTCATCCGCCTTGGCTTGCTCAAGCTTAGTTGTTGTAGATGAAGATAATTGAACAGAAGGATCATTACCGTATAAATTGGGTAATGCATAAAGAATTCCGACCCCTAAGACAATCAGAATGAATAGATTTTTCCAAAAAGAGAAATGGTTTTGCATTTTTTTTCCAACAATTAAACCTTATTAGAATTGAATATAGAGAGTTTTTTGACAGACCATTGTTTATGGAAACTTCTTTTTCCAGATAACAACCAGCCCAGCTAACGCCATCAAAAACTCAACAATTCAAAACTTTATAAACTTCCAAATATTAATCAGCCCTTAATTTTTTTACTGGCTGCTTCCTTGACTTTTTTACTGGCTGCTTTATAAGTTCCTTTAGGCATCATATTTGAAACGGCATGACGCTGAACCATAATGAAATTATTTTCACTGATTTCAAGTTTAACGAAATTATCATCAACTTCAGCTACTTTGCCTAAAATGCCACCGCTAGTAACAATTTCTGTACCTTTGTTTAAAGCTGATAACATCTGTTTTTTTTCTTTGGTTTTCTTTGATTGAGGACGAATAAAGAAAAAATAGAAAAATACTAATATTGCCAATGGAAAAATAATACCTTCCATACCTGGTTGTGATGCCGCAGCAGCAGGCTCTGCCATTGCGTCCGACATAAAAAAACTCATTGTTACCCTCAATTATAATAGTTAGAAATGTGCAAAAAATCGTTATTAAGAACTTATCTTTGGCTCAGCCAGATGGATTTTGAAAACGAATCAACACCGCCCCCTACTAACCAGCCCATTTTGCGCACATTCTTATAGATCAAAAAAACCAGCCATTATGACATAGTTGGCACAGATTTACCTCTAGCCTGATAAAATTGCTTAAAAAAGTTTTTAAATTCACCTTTTTCAATAGCCGCTCGCATCTCTTCCATCAACTGCAAGTAATAAAATAAATTGTGAATCGTGTTTAACCTTGACCCCAGTATTTCTTTACATTTATCCAGATGACGCAAGTAGGATCGAGAATAATTTTGACAAGTATAACAAGCGCAACTTTCATCTAATGGCTCAGTATCAAATTCATATTGACTGTTTCTGATTTTAATCACGCCTGAACGAGTAAATAAATGGCCGTTTCGGGCATTTCGTGTAGGCATAACGCAATCAAACATGTCAATCCCTCGACTGACTGCTTCTACGAGATCCTCCGGAGTACCTACACCCATCAAATATCTTGGCTTATCAACGGGTAATTCAGCATGAATTCCATCCAATACTTTCATCATTTCATTTTTTGGCTCACCCACGGAAAGCCCACCAATAGCATAGCCATCAAAGCCAATATCCACCAGTCCTTCTATAGATTCCTGACGCAAATGGTTATACATTCCACCCTGAACAATTCCAAACAAAGCCGCCGCTGAATTGTTTTCATGCGCTTCCTTACTACGCTTCGCCCAACGTAAAGATAATTGCATGGAATCTGCCGCTTCTTGAACCGTCGCAGGATAAGGCGTACATTCGTCAAATATCATGACAATATCAGAACCTAAATCATGCTGAACCTGCATAGATTCTTCAGGCCCGATAAAAATTTTACTGCCATTTATCGGCGATTTAAACATTACACCCTCCTCAGTAATTTTCCGCATTGCGCCTAAGCTAAACACCTGAAAACCACCTGAGTCGGTTAATATTGGCTTATCCCAATGCATGAAATCATGTAAATCACCGTGAGCTTTCATCACCTCCATGCCAGGCCGTAACATTAAATGAAAGGTATTACCCAATATGATTTGCGCACCTATTCCTGTTAGATCTTCAGGGGTCAATGACTTGACCGTTCCATAAGTTCCAACCGGCATAAATACGGGGGTTTCAATACTGCCTCGATCAAATGTTAAAGTCCCTCTACGGGCATAACCCTCGGTATTATGTAATTTAAATTCCATTGTGATTTTTATTATTATTGATAAACCAGGACTTGATATTCTACTTAACAATGCAGCTACAAATGCTGTAGAGCCGACTTCAGTCCGCTATTTACACAGATATCAGTTGTGGACTGAAGTCCGCTCTACATTTTATTCCAATGCTTTTCCATCCAGACAAAAAAAGGCCGGAAGAACCGGCCTTTTTTTGTTACTTAAGAATCATGCTTATTTTAGCAAATTCTGCAATAATCCATTCAACTTATGCACAAATGCTGCTGGGTCATCTAATTGACCCCCCTCACTCAATATCGCTTGATCAAACAAAATATTGGTTATATCAGCAAATCGATCATCATCCGTCTCTTCTTTAATATTAGTAACTAAAGCATGGCTAGGATTAATTTCAAAAATAGGTTTTGAACCTCCCATACCCATCATATTCATAGATTGGCCGGCTTCTTTCATGATACGCTCCATATTCAGGCTCATATCAAAATCACCCGTTACCAAACAGGCAGGAGAATCGGTCAAGCGACTGGTAATACGGACTTCTTTTACTTTATCCCCTAAAACTTCCTGCATCTGCTTAATCACAGATTCAAAATCCTTATTGGTTTCTTCCTGCTCTTTTTTCTCTTCTTCAGTATCCAGCTTATCTAGATCCAGCTCACCTTTAGCAACCGATTGTAGCGATTTCCCATCAAAATCAGTTAAGTTAGAAATCAGCCATTCGTCAACACGATCACCCATTAACAGAACTTCAATGCCTTTTTTACGAAAAATCTCTAAATGAGGACTATTTTTTGCTGCAGCAAAACTATCAGCGGTCACATAATAGATTTTGTCCTGATCTTCTTTCATACGACTGACATAATCTTCAAGAGCAATCTCTTGTTTATCTTCATCGTTATGTGTAGAAGAAAAGCGCAACAATTTAGCGACGGCCTCTTTGTTTTTATGGTCTTCAATAACGCCTTCTTTGATCACATTACCAAACTCAGACCAAAATTTCTGGTAGTCTTCAGCATTATTTTTAGCCATCGACTTTAAAAGCCCTAAGACTTTCTTAACAGAGCCCGCTTTAATGGTGCTAATCTGCTTGCTTTGTTGCAAAATTTCTCTGGATACATTCAAAGGCAATGAATCCGCATCAATTACCCCACGTACAAAACGCAAATAACGCGGCATTAATTGCTCGGCATCATCCGTCACAAATACTTTTTTGATATACAGCTTGACGCCATGTTTGGCATCTCTGTCCCACATATCAAAAGGAGCACGGGCAGGAATATAAAGCAACAAGGTATATTCGTTTGTGCCTTCTACCTTACTGTGTACATGAGCGAGTGGATCCTGATAATCATGTCCGACATGCTTATAAAATTCGTTGTATTCTTCATCAGAAATTTCGTCTTTAGACTTTGTCCATAAAGCCGAAGCACTGTTTACTGTTTCATCTTCTACACGGGCAGGAGCCGTTTCATTACCTTCTTCATCTTTTTCTGCCGGAATTTCTTTATCCATAATAATAGGCAAAGAAATGTGATCAGAAAATTTAGTGATAATTGAGCGCAATCTATAACTATCCAGAAATTCGTCTTCGCCTTCTTTTAGATGCAAGACTATTTCGGTTCCTCGACTGTCTTTCTCAACCGTTTCAATCGTGTAATCACCATCACCTGCTGATTCCCAGCGAACTGCTTCTGTTTCTCCCGCTTTACGGGTAGTCAATGTAACTTTATCAGCTACGATAAATGATGAATAAAAACCAACACCAAACTGTCCAATTAATTCACTGTCTTTCGCTTCATCGCCAGTCAGCTTTTCAAAAAATTGCTTAGTTCCTGATTTTGCAATGGTACCAATATTATCCTGAACTTCTTCACGGGTCATGCCAATACCTGTATCAGAAATAGTGACTGTCCGGTCATCCTTGTCAAAAGCAATGCGAATATTCAGATCATTATTACCTTCGTATAGACTTTCATTGGATAAAGCTTCAAAACGTAATTTATCGGCCGCATCAGAACCATTAGAAATCAATTCACGAAGAAAAATTTCTTTGTTGCTATACAAAGAATTAATCATCAAATGTAATAAATGCTTAACTTCAGTCTGAAACCCTAAGGTTTCTTTTTTTGCTTCTACTGTCATGTTTTTTCTCTATCATTCATAAATTAACTTACTCAATATTTTTGGGGCAATAATTTTTTTTTCAAGTGAAACTGGACAGTTTTGTATCAAGGGATAAACTTAGCAGTGGAGATTTAATAAGTTCCGGAAGTTTGGCTCAAAATTCTGAGTTCACAAGCGTGCTAATAAAATGGGCGCATAGCAAGATTAGCACCTCTGTGAAGTCACGAGGCAAGTCAAAATCCGGAAGTGATTAAATCCTCACTCCTTAAGGAACGAGGGTTTACTATTTGGACATAAATCGGCAATCAATTACAGCCTGGTCACAAGAAAATTTCCAGTCTGTTTTTCAAGGTTACTAATATTTTTGCAAGCATGAAACTGAATTTATCAACCAATATATTTCTAGTCATAGAAGATTATCCTGTTATGCGAAAATCCATTAGAGATATGTTACATACACTGGGTGCACAGTATATTTTTGAAGCTGAAAATGGAACAGCTGCACTCTCTGCGATGAAAAAACGCAAGTTTGATATTATTCTCTGTGACTATCATCTCGGTATCGGTAAAAACGGACAGCAAATTCTGGAACAGGCTCGTCACAACAAACTCATTTCATTTGATACCATCTTCATCATTGTATCGGCACATCAAACTGCAAGCCTGGTTCTTAGTACCATTGAACACAAACCAGATGAATATCTGGCAAAACCGTTTAATCCGCAACAATTACTCAGACGGTTGGAAAAAAGCGCATCCAGAAAAAAACATTTGTCAATAATAGAAAACGATATAGAAAAAGGCAACCTAGCTCATGCCATTTTTCACTGTGAAAATTTATTGAATAACAACAAAAACGCACCACGCTCTCAATTATTAAAAATACGCGCCGAACTTGCCATCAAAGTGGGCGATTTTAAGAAAGCCAGTGCTATTTATAAAGAAATACTCCAACAAAGAGATTTATCTTGGTCCAGACAAGGTCTTGGTATTATTGCTTTTTTGCAGAATAACTATGAGCAGGCTATTTCAATATTCCAGAAACTGATTGAACAAAAACCCATGGAAATGGAATGCTATGACTGGTTAGCAAAATCACAAATAGCACTGAATCAAATTAGCCAAGCGGAAGAGACCTTAAGCAAAGCCACTGAAATATCCCCTAACTCCTTTTTCAGGCAAAAAAAACTGGCTATATTGGCTGATCAAAACAGCAATTTTTTACGCGCGGAAAAAGCCTATATTGCAGTCACTGAATTAGGTAAATATTCGATACATAAAGCCCCCAGTGATTTCTCAGGTCTGGCCAAAGTCTATTTAAAAGAGAAGAAAACCAAGCAAGCTTTTAAAACCTTGGATACCATGCGCCAACAATTTGTCAACAACCCTGAGGCAGAGTTACGAGCAGCTACCGTTGAAACTGAAGCTTATAAAATTATAAAAAATAATGATGCATCTAGTCAGGCTTTTCAAAAAGTTCAGCAATTAAAAAATCAGTTGGAAGATGATCTATCTAAAGACCTGCAATTAGATATTGCCAAGACATGTTTATTAAACAATGATACTGAAACAGCTGATGAAATAATTACTTCATTAGTTCAGAACTATATAGATGATGATGTTTTTATCAACAACATCCGCCAGATGCAGAGTGAAATGGGCACAAGTAGTAACTCGGAAATTTTAATTGAAAAAACCCGACAAGATCTCCTGAAAATCAACAACCAAGGGGTTAAATTATTCCAACAAGGCCAGTCAAAAGAAGCCTATGCCGTCTTTCTAGCTGCTGAAGAAAAAATGCCAAAAAATAAGACCATCATTTATAACCTGGCTAAAATCACCCTGCATGAACTGAAAAAATCGGGTGTTACGCAAGAAAATTTACTGCTGGCTCAGCAGGCAATAAAAAAAGCCGAGCAGGTAGGAATTGCTAGCGATAAACTAGGCGGTCTTCAGCTAGAATTTGATAACTTAACCCGAACACAAACGATCTTACAATAAACATGCCCAGTAATAAAAACCAGCCCATTGATTTCAACACCTTATTGGCCTCATCCGTGCATGACATAAAAAACTCACTGGCTACTGTACGTGAACTGGTTAAGCAAATTGCCGCTAAAAGTCAAAGCAATAATAACCCTGATTTTATTCAACTCGAATTTGAAGCCAATCGAATGAATAATAGCCTTGTTCAATTATTAGAACTGTATAAAATTGATTCTAAACAATTCAATCTCAATATTGATGAACATTCAGCTTATGATATTTTGCAGGAAGTTAAAGCGCAACAAGCGCCTTTAATTCAATTCAAACAATATAACCTGGAAATTGACTGCGCTGAAGATTTATACTGCTACTGCGATTACTTCCATATTTGCAACGCACTCAGTAGTATTCTTAATAATGCACAACGTTATTCTGAAAACCAGATTCTGTTATCTGCATACCCCCAAAAACAGACTATCGTTTTTTGTATGGAGGATGATGGGAAAGGCTTCCCAGACCAATTACTGTTGATAAATTCTGCCGATACAACAGCCACAGATTGGATATCCAGCAGCACAGGATTGGGGTTACATTTTGTATCGACTCTTGCTGCATTGCATATTGCAAACAACAGCAAAGGCTATATAAAAATTGATAATGAAAGTAGGCTGGGAGGTGCTAGGTTTCGTTTGTTTTTGCCTTAGAAATAAGATTTTAATCAATTGTTTTCTGACTAATTTTTGAGCGAGACGGGGTATGTTACCCCGTTTCATACGTTTAGAAATTAAGTTTATTGGATACTTGTGTCACGGCATGATATATAAAAACCATCAGGCAAAAATGGGCTTAATGAGTAATAGCAAGTAGCCTGGATGCAGCGAAGCGGAATCCAGGTCGAAATAGGGATTAATATCAAATCCTCGATTCCACTTCGTTACATCGAGGCTACATTTATTTATAAACGGAAAAATGAACTCGTAAAGCCGAAGGAGCTATCACTTTTATGCCTTACCAAATAATCCAACCTATTTCGCCTTACGAATTTGAATTATCACAAGACCTTGCTGTGTTAGGTTTCAATTTTTCTTAAATCATTAGAATCATAAACGGTAGAGACGGGGTGGATACCCCGTCTCGCTTGGGTTCAGAATCAATAGAAAACTCAAGTGCTGTTAATCGTGTTACTGAAGTTTCCCAATTATTTTCGCCGTGACGTATAAAGAGAAACCATTTAAATTGGGGTTTGCTCTATTTAGAGCAACAGCAACTAAAATAACAAAGCCTTGTGCATTGCGGCTTCTGTTATTTTAAAAACTGGGAAACTTCAGTCGTGTTATATAGGCAATTTTTTTCAACAGCGGCTCAATTAAATGAAGCTGAGGTATTGTGAAAAAAATAATATCAATTGAAAAACGTATATTATGTGACGCAGTTATCAACCTGAAGTTTCCCAATTATTTTAAAGAATCTATATTAGATAATACTAATATAAAAA
>CAYNRB010000108.1:0-10308 GCA_964399475.1 uncultured Methylomarinum sp. | reverse complement strand
AAAACTTCATGAAAAATATCTTCATTTCAAATATGTTACCCATAAATGAGGGAGTGAGTGAGGGAGTAAATGAGGGAGTAAGTGAGGGAGTAAATGGCTTATTTAATCTTATTGAGAAATACCCAAATCGTAAAACGCCATTTTTTGCTGAAGAGTTAGAAACATCAGTGAAAAACATAGAAAGATGGATAAAAAAATTAAAAGAAGATGGTAGAATAGAGTTTAGAGGAAGCCCAAAAACGGGCGGGTATATATCCAAGTGAAATCAATCTGTAGATTTTATTCCTTCGTCATCCTATGCTTACCCAGTCGACAAGAAATGCAGGAGCGATTTCTTGTCGACTGGGTAAAGCCCACCGGGTGGATGAAAGTATTGGATTATTGTTTATACCCGTGATCATTCAAACTGTGCATTTTCACCCCTCCGTCACTCCGGTATGCTTTAAGCCGGAGTCTTGATTTGTGCGAAGATCCCGGCTAAAAAGCATACCGGGATGACGAGCATTTTTCTGCAAATTGAATGATAAGGGGTATATAATGCTCTTGCCCTGCATCACATTCAATATATTGTTATAATTACTCAGTTATCATGTCGCGTTGATTAAAGGGATCGATGTAGACCAACCTAGAAACTTAGCTAAATCTGTGACGGTGGAATAGAGCAGTGAGATTAACAGAGAGTCAGGTACAAATAATAAAGCAAGTCGTTTCTATATTTGCGGGAGAAGGTGCACAGGTAATGCTGTTTGGTTCTCGCATTGATGATGATAAAAAAGGCGGGGATGTAGATTTATTAGTTACATTGAATGATGAAGTCGAGCACCCAGCCGAATTATCAGCAAAAATAAGTGCGCGTCTTATACGCTTATTTCAAGGTCGTAAAGTGGATGTGTTATTATCAGCGCCCAATTTAAAAACCTTACCTATCCATTCGATTGCTAGACATAAAGGAGTTTTATTGTGATACCAAGAAACAATCCTAATGACAAGATCGAAAGGCTAAGATTTTTACAGCGAGTTGTTGATAAAGAAATTCACCACTTAAACTATTCAGCACATAAAGTCTTTAATGAACCATTTACTGTTGAGCGTGCTAAGCAATTAAATACTAATGAAGAAATGGCAGAGCAGTTAGAAGCATTTACTAGTCGATTCTGTCGCTTGCAAGATACGTTGGGTGATAAACTGCTCCCTGCCTGGTTGGATATTTTAGAAGAAAAGACAACGGTAGCTATTGATAATTTAGATAAAGCAGAAAAAATAGGTGTATTACCTTCCGTTGAATTGTGGCTTGAATTGCGACAATTAAGGAATCAAATGATTCATGAATATATTGAAGATTTAGATATTTTGGTGGATGCACTACAAGCTGCATATAAAAATTTAGGATTTATAGTGGGTGTAGCAAAAGCTATCAATGTAGATCTTGAGAGTAGAGGTATCTCTAAGTGAAAATAGCAATAGCACCCTTAGATGATTTATTAGAAAAGCTCAAATCGAATCTACACGAAGTAAAAGCACGTGGTGGACAAATGATTGTTTTTGAAGATGAGCAATCTGACATCAGTTCAGAAGATGGATTTAGTGTTATCAAAGCAACTACAAATGTAGGCAGGATTACTGCACCAATTACATTTAATATATTATTACAGTTACTTAGTTATCATGTGGCATTAATAAAAGGTACTGATGTTGATCAGCCTAGAAATTTAGCTAAATCTGTTACCGTGGAATAATTAATCCATTGGCTATAAAAATGAACTTTATTAAAACTGTAACCTTTAAACCTCTTGGTGATAGCAGAGGTTCGTTAGTGGCATTAGAAGGAAATAAAAGTGTTCCGTTTGACATTAAACGAGTGTATTACATCTTTGGAACACAGCAAGGGGTATCAAGAGGATTCCATGCGCATAGAAATTTAAAACAATTGGCTGTATGTGTTACAGGTAGTTGCCGGTTCGTATTAGATAATGGTAAAACTAGAGAAGAAATCATTCTAGATAGATCAACAACGGGACTAATTATTGAAGGCTTGATATGGCGAGAAATGTATGACTTTACATCTGACTGTGTGTTAATGATTTTAGCAGACCAATATTATGATGAACTGGATTATATTCGTGATTATGCTGATTTTTTGAGGGCAGTAAGAGGCTGAAATGAAAAAGATACTTATAGCAGGCGCAGGAGGAGCGCCATCTGAAGGGGTAATTAACTCACTTTTAAGAAGTGATTATAATGAAAAAATTCTCGGGATGGGAGCAGAGATTACGGATCTTATGCTTTCGAAAGCACATAAAATTTTTTTGATACCTTATGCTGATAGCTCAGAATATAAAAATTCCTTACTAAAGCTTTTGATAAAAGAAAAGCCTGATTTAATTCATTTCCAAAATGATTTGGAAATTTATCATGCTTCGAAATTTAGAGAAGATATACTAAAAACAGGCACAAAATTGTTTATGCCGGATCATAAAGTAATAGATATTTGTGTTCATAAATATAAATCCTACTTGGCATTTGAGCAAGCAGGAGTTCCTGTTCCTAAAAATATTTTGATAAATAATGAAGATGATCTGAAAAAATCATTTATTGATCTTGGTGATGAGTCTGGGAAGATATGGTTGAGGTCCTCTTCGATTGGAGGAGGAGGGAAAGGTTCGATACCTACCAATGAGTATCAAATGGCCAAATCATGGATCGATCACTATAAAGGGTGGGGAGATTTCATGGCTGCAGAGATGCTCACACCAAATACGATAACATGGTTATCTATATGGCATGAAGGGGAGTTAGTGGTTGCTCAGACTAGAGAGCGAAAAGGGTGGACTCATGGAAACCGAACTATTTCGGGTGTCACAGGAGTCACGAAAGTTGGCGTTACAGTTAATAATAAAAAGGCGACAGACATTGCTTTGAATGCAATTAAAGCTGTTAGTGATAAGCCGCATGGGATTTTTGGTGTTGATATGGCTTATGATAAAAATGGTGTTCCAAACCCAACAGAGATAAACATATCTCGATTTTTCACAACAGTACTTTTCTTTACCGAAGCAGGCTTAAATATGCCGGATATATTTAAGAATATTGCATTATATGGTGAATTCCCAGATTTAAAGAATAAAATTAATCCGCTACCAAATGGATTGCTTTGGATGAGAGGTATGGATACATTACCAAGGCTCGTTATTCATGGTGCTATCGAAAATGACATTGTAATGTCATGAAAATACTGATTACAGGGGCAACAGGATTCATAGGAAGGAAATTAATTGTAAGTGCAGGTAAGCTCTATGGTTTAGATAATGTTTATGCAATGTGCTCGAGTACCTGCCTAGAATATAGAACGATTATTTATAACAAAAAAAACTTCGAAATTTCTGAGCCAGACATCTCTTCGTTGAAAGAGATTGATATTTTAATTCATGCCGGAGCGTTTATTCCTAAAACATCATTAGATGCAAACAATATAGAACGCAGTAATAGTAACATTACATTTACGACAATGTTATTGGCTCTTCCTTTTGAAAATCTTCAAAAGATTGTTTACCTAAGTAGCGTTGATGTTTATGGTGAGTCAAGTTTAATATCTGAATCAACCCACACTTTGCCTTCTACGCTTTATGGATTGTCGAAGCTATATTGTGAGAAACTTGTATATGTCTATGCTCATAGCAGAAAATTGAAGTATCAAATTCTAAGGATAGGCCATGTATATGGACCAGGTGAGGAAGGCTATTCTAAATTCCTTCCGAATGCGATAAGAAATATTGTCGACAATAAGCCTGTAGAGCTTTGGGGTAAGGGCAATGAGCTTAGAAGTTTTATCTTTATTGATGATGTGGTTAAAGCCATTATTAATTCTGCTGAGTTATCACTTGAGTCAGGAATTATTAATATAGCAAGTAGTAAGGCTATTTCGATTCTAGCCTTATTATTGGAGCTTATTAAGTTGAGCGGAAAGAATGTTGATATCATTAGGTACGAACATAGTGGTATTAGACGAGATTTGGTTTTTGATAATTCAAAAATGATAAAGTATGTATTAAAAAATGAAACAGAGTTATCTACAGGATTAGAAGAAGAATTGGATTATTTCGGAAATTTAAAGTGAATATTATATTTGATTTAGATGGGACCTTAATTGATTCGAAAAAGAGGCTTTTTACATTATTTGATGATTTATCTCCTTATTCTAAATTAAGTTACTCAGAATATTGGACTTTAAAAAAAAATAAGATATCTAATCAAGAGATCTTGGTGGAATATTTCAACTATACTGAAAAAGAAGTAGAGAATTTTGTAACAGAATGGATGTTGAAAATTGAAACGCCATATTATTTGAATTTTGATAAAGCTATACAAGGAGTTCAGAGCAAAATTAAAGAGATGTGCAAATCGTATGACTTGTTCGTGTGTACTGCTCGACAAAGTAAACAGGCTGTTTTTAGACAACTTGAAAAGATTAATTTGACAGGGTGCTTTAGGGAGATACTTGTAACAGAGCAGAAATATTCTAAAGAATTATTAATTTCGGAGCATGTTCATACATTATCCCCTTGTGATTGGATGATTGGTGATACCGGTTATGATATCCAAGTAGGAAAAGCCTTAAACATAAAAACCTGCGCTGTTACAAGTGGATTTTTAAGCCGGGCTCGATTACTGGAATATATGCCAGATGAGATAATTGAATCTATAACTCAATTTCATGGATAACTATTATTCTTGAAAACACATAAAATCGGTAGCTAGGAAATAAAGTACTTGAGGTAGCGAATTTTAATGGAAAAAGATGCAAAGTAAAAAAATTATTATTGATGTTGATATAGCCTTAGATATTCTATTGAGACGATATGAATTCGCTCCAAATGTAGAAGATGCTTTCGAGCTATTAAAGTCATTTAAAACTATTTATTTAGCTCTTTCTCAGGTACAAAATATTGCCCAAGTATTTTTTAGGGAAGCAATAAAAACAAAGGATATAGCTTTATTAAGACGAGAATGGGCTCAATTTTTAGAATTATTTACTATTGCTAGTACACCGAGTTATCTAGATCTAGAGTCAACATTGTTCGAACAAGATTTAGAGAAATATTTGATTGAAATTGTAGCAAGACATATAGATGCTAAAATTCTGACTCGAGATTCTTCTTTTCTGCAGAATTCACACTACTCTATTTCAATAGATGATTTTATAGCTAGTGTTACAGAAAATGTAGAAACGCAGAAAATACCATTTCTTGACCTCAAAAAGATTAACCAAGCATATGCAAACGAGTTTGAAGAGGTGTTTTCTGCAGTCCTTCATAGTGGAAGGTATATTCAAGGTAAACAAGTTGAATGTTTTGAGCAAGAATTTTCAGATTACTGTGGCACACGATATTGTATAGGTGTGGCTAACGGATTAGATGCCCTGATTTTAATTTTTCGAGGATTTATAGAGTTAGGGAAATTAAAAGAAGGTGATGAAGTAATTGTACCTGCAAACACCTATATTGCCAGTATCCTTGCAATTAGTGAAAATCAGTTAAAAGCTGTATTAATAGAACCTGACATAGATACCTACAATCTATCAGTTGACTTAGTTGAAAAAGCCATTACATCTAAAACTAAAGCTATTTTGGCGGTCCATTTGTACGGACAACTTGCTGATATGCGAACGATAAATAATATCGCAGAGGAGCATAATTTATTAGTTATAGAGGATTCGGCACAAGCACATGGTGCAACTAGTCGTGGTCGAAAGGCAGGTAATTGGAGTAATGCTTCTGGTTTTAGTTTTTATCCGGGGAAAAACTTAGGGGCTCTTGGTGATGCTGGTGCAGTGACCACTAATGATAGAGAGCTCGCTCAAACTATTCGTGCTTTAGGTAATTACGGAAGCCTTAAAAAATATGAAAATATTTATCGAGGTGTAAATAGCCGATTAGATGAGATTCAGGCCGCTTTTCTGCGAGTAAAACTTAAATATCTTGATATTGAAACCGCTAGGAGAAAAGAAATTGCTGTTGCTTATGCTGAAGGAATAAAAAATGAAAGTATTGTTCTTCCTATACAAGGCGAAGCAGTAAATATACAAAATTTAGAGCACCATGTATTTCATGTCTTTGTGATTCGCACGAAATATAGAGACCGATTACAAAAGTATATGGGGGACAATGGAGTGCAAACACTAATCCATTATCCAATTGCACCTCACCATCAGACGGCTTTTCAGGAGTGGTCTAGCTTATGCCTGCCAATTACTGAAAGAATTCATCAAGAGACTTTGAGCTTGCCAATTAGTCCTGTGATGTCTGATACACAGGTACAAAAGGTAATTAAAATTTTAAATGAATATGCAATACAAGAAGATGTACTCAGATGATAAAGTTTATAAGAGAATTTTTTAGTCTATTAACGTATAGACAAAAAAAACAATTTTACATCTTACAAATTCTAGTTGTGATTATGGCAATATTTGAAATAGTTAGTATTGCCTCTATAGCCCCATTTATGATTATTGTAGGAAATATCGACCTATTACAGCAAGACAATATTCTCACAGAAGTATATTTGGCAAGTGGCTTATCTGACCCATATATTTTTCTGCTTTGGCTCGGGGGGGGGGTACTTTTGATGCTTACTCTTGCCGCTATTTTATCTATGTTTACTCTTTGGCTGCTACTAAATTTTGCTGCAAAAATGGGATCTGAAATTTCTGACCGACTTTATACTCATTACATGGGGCAACCATGGTTATTCCATGCAAATACATCTAGTGCACAACTTACGAAACAAATATCTAGTGAGGCATTGCGTGTTACCGAAGGCATTATTCAGCCAGTTTTACACATTAATGCTAAAGTGATGCTCGTGTTATTTCTATCTGCTAGTATTCTTGCATATAATCCCCTAGTTGCAATAACGGGCCTTATTATTATTGTTATTGCCTATTTTGTACTTTATAAAAGTGTACGCAATCGCCTACAAAAAAATGGTCTAGTGTTATCGCAGATCACAAGTCTCCGATTTCGCCTCATGAATGAAGGCTTTGGTGGCATAAAAGATGTACTTTTATTAGATCGAAAACAAGACTTTATAGATCAGTTTTCTCTATCAGGTGAAAAACTAGCCCATAGCCGAGCTTCTAATAATGTGATAGCCCAAGTGCCACGTTACTTTATGGAGCTTATTGCTTTTGGTATTATTATAATGCTTGTACTTTATTTACTAGTTGAGCATCAAGGAGAATTAGGTGCCGTGCTGCCAATCATATCTGTATATGCACTAGCCGGGTTTAAGATTTTACCTGCATTTCAGCAGATTTATAGTAATGTGGCATTAATTAAAGCTAATATAGCGGCTTTTGAAGCTATTAAACCTGATCTTGTTGCCTCACAAGAATCAATAGATCTAGTAGTGACGGAGTCAAATAAACATGCTCAGTCAAGTGCGCCAAGTATGCTTATCCCGACGGTTAACATTGTACTTAACAATATCTCATTTTCTTACTCAGAAACAACTGCGCCAGCATTGAATCACCTCAATATGACTATTCCTGCTAGGAGTATAATTGGTATAGTCGGTGCATCAGGATCAGGGAAGTCAACAGCTATTGATGTCATACTTTCCCTTATAGAACCTCAGCAAGGAGAACTATTGATTGACGGAAAATTGATTAATTCGCAAAATAGGCGAGCATGGCAAAATTCGATAGGATTTGTTCCACAAAGTATTTTTTTATCTGAAGGAAATATTGCTGAAAATGTTGCCTTTGGTATTCGTAAAAAAGACATTAACCAAGTCCAAGTTGAGAAGGCAATTAGACTTGCTCACCTTGATTCATTCGTAAAGGACTTACCGGAAGGGATCTACACTAAAGTCGGTGAGCGAGGGGTGAAGCTATCAGGTGGTCAGCGACAACGTATTGGAATTGCTAGAGCCCTCTATTATGATGCTTCTGTCTTAGTATTTGATGAAGCAACTAGTGCGCTTGATGGAATAACTGAAAAAATGATTATGGATGCTATTCACGACTTTAGTGGAGAGAAAACTATCATTATGATTGCTCATAGGTTGAAAACGGTGCAGAAGTGCGACATTATCTTTATGATTGACCGTGGTGAGGTGGTAGCTCAGGGAAGTTATACTGATTTATTGGATTCGAATGAACAATTTAAGAAAATGGCTGAACATGCTTAATGGTTGATTTAAATATAGGGGAAAAGATGTTCAATAATCAAACAATACTCATCACGGGTGGTACAGGATCATTTGGAAAAAAATATATCCAAATTATTCTAGAACGATATAAGCCCAAGAAAATCATTGTTTTTTCACGTGATGAACTTAAACAGTTTGAAATGCAACAAAATTATAACGACTCATGTATGCGTTATTTTATTGGAGATGTAAGAGACCAATCCCGATTGATGGAAGCAATGGAAGGCGTAGATTATGTGATCCATGCCGCAGCGATGAAGCAAGTACCTGCCGCCGAATACAACCCTATGGAATGCATCAAAACAAATATTCATGGCGCAGAAAATGTGATCAAGGCAGCCATCAAGAATAATGTAAAAAAAGTAATTGCTCTTTCTACTGATAAGGCGGCTAACCCGATTAATTTATATGGTGCTACTAAATTAGCATCAGATAAACTATTTGTCGCAGCCAATAATATGGTAGGAAGTAGGGATACGCGATTTTCAGTTGTACGCTATGGCAATGTTGTCGGTTCTCGTGGTTCAGTCATTCCCTTTTTTAGAAAGCTGATGGACGAAGGCGCAAAGGAATTACCCATTACCCATGCTGACATGACACGATTTATGATCACCTTGCGCCAAGGTGTCGAATTTGTATTGAAAAATTTTGAACGTATGCAAGGTGGTGAAATTTTCATCCCCAAAATTGCCTCCATGTATATGACCGAATTAGCAAAAGCCATTGCCCCCGACTTACCACAAAATATTGTAGGCATTCGTCCTGGTGAGAAATTACATGAAATTATGTGTCCATCAGATGATAGTCACCTTACATTAGATTTTGATGACCATTATGTGATTTGCCCAACCATTCAGTTTGCCCATCAATCAGACTTTACCCTTAATAAAATAGGTGAACAAGGGATAGCGGTGCCACAAGGGTTTGAATATAACTCAGGTAATAATGAAGAGTGGTTAACGCATGAAGATTTGCTTAAAATGGCAGAAGATGTAGACCCAATGTGAGTATGAAAATGATCCCTTATGGCAAACAAGACATTAATCAAGCCGATATAGATGCGGTGGTGAATGTTTTACAGTCTGACTTTTTAACCCAAGGCCCTCAAACACCTTTATTTGAAAAAACAGTGGCTGATTACTGTGGTGCTAAATTTGGAATAGCGGTTAATAGCGCAACCTCGGCACTGCATATTGCTTGCCTCGCATTAGGGTTAACAAAAGGTGATTACTTATGGACAAGCCCAAATACCTTTGTAGCCTCTGCAAACTGTGGTTTATATTGTGGCGCCCAGATAGATTTTGTTGATATTGACCCACGAACTTATAACCTTTGCGCTAATCAATTAGAAATAAAGCTAAAAATAGCAAAACAAGAAAATAAGTTACCGAAAATAGTGATACCTGTACATTTTGCAGGGCAATCATGTGACATGAAGCGTATTTATGAACTCAGCCAAGAATACGGTTTTAAAATTATAGAAGATGCCAGCCATGCTATCGGTGGAAAATACTTAAATAAACCAATAGGTGGCTGTCAATATTCAGATATTGTAGTATTCAGTTTTCATCCCGTAAAAATAATCACCACGGCTGAAGGCGGCCTAGCAACGACGAATCAAGCAGACTTGGCAGAAAAAATGCAGTTATTTCGTAGCCACGGTGTGACACGCGATCCAAAATTAATGACTAAAGAAGCTGATGGTGGCTGGTATTATCAGCAAGTTGAATTAGGCTTTAATTATCGTATGACAGAACTGCAAGCCGCATTAGGGGTTAGCCAAATGCAAAGGCTAGATGATTTTGTAGCAAAACGCCATCAACGACAGCAGCGTTACCACCAATTATTAACAGGTTTGCCTATCAAGTTACCGTATCAATCTCCTGATAGCTATTCGGCACTACACTTATACCCTATTCAGCTAGAGCTAGAAAATATTAGTAAATCTCATGCACAAGTCTTTGATGAGTTAAGAAAAAATAACCTAGGAGTCAATGTGCACTATATCCCAGTGCATCGCCAACCTTATTACGAGGCAATGGGGTTTAAGCAAGGGGACTTTCCACAAGCAGAAAATTATTACAGCAAAGCGATTAGTAT